>JBAZZY010000034.1 GCA_041658565.1 Actinomycetota bacterium
GGTCGGGGAAGGGGTGACGGTGAAGCAACCGGTGCACGTCGCAGGCGTTGCGCCGTCGGGGTTGGTGACCGTGATCGTGCGCGCACTTGCCGTCGCGTCGGAGGCAACCGCGACGGTGGTGGTCAGGCTCGTGGCGTCTACGAACGTGGTGGGGCCCACGGTGAGGCCGTCACCGGTGAACTCCGCGATCGAACCGGTTTGGAATCCGGATCCGGTGATGGTCACGGTTTGCGACGCGGCGCCCTGGCCCCGGGCAGCCGGCGACGCCGAAGTCGCGGTCGGGGAAGGGGTGACGGTGAAACACCCGGTGCACGTGCCCGCCACGCTGTCGGTGTTGGTAACCAAGACGTTGCGCGCGCCGGCCGTCGCACCGGACGCGACCGAGACGCTCGCGGTCACCTGGGTCGTAGACACGAACGTCGTAGTTCCGACGGTGACTCCCGTTCCGGACACGCTGATCACAGCGCCGCGCGCGAAGTTCGTCCCCGTCACCGTCATCGTCGTCGCGGCGGCACCCTGACCACGCGGGCTGGGGGAAGCTCCCGTCACGGTCGGAGCGCTGGGCGCGACAACGGTGAAACAGTTCGAACAGGATCCTGTACCCGCGTCGGAATTCGTGACGCGCAGGGACCACGTGCCCGGTGCGGCCGCGGTGAGGTTGAACACAGCGGTGATCTGCGTCTGGGAAACCACGACCACAGAGGTACCTGCGATGTCGGAGTCCTTCCCATCGGCACGCTGAAGCGCCACCGAAGCTCCCGAGGCAAATCCGGTGCCTGGGATCGAAAGGGAGACCGATCCGCTGTTGTTCCCGGCAGACGGCGTCGGCGCGCTCACCGTCGGAGCAGCAGTCACCGTAAGGCACCCCGCACACGTAGCCGGGCCGCCATCGGGGTTCGTAATAGTCAGCGTGCGCGCGCCGGTGGCTGCGCCTGACGTCACAGTGACGCTAAGGGTCAACTGGGTCGCGCCATTGCGAGTCACCGAGTTGACCGTGACGCCGGTTCCGGACACATCAACGGTCGGCGTGCCGGAGAATCCGGTTCCCTCGATCAGCACGGATTGGCTTGTCGCACCTTGACCGAGCGAACTCGGCGTCGCGCTCGTAGCGGTCGGCGCCGCGTTCACGGTGAAACAGCCTGAACAGACGGCAGGCGTCCCGCCGTCGGGGTTGGTCACCGTGAAGTCGCGCGCGCCGGTGGTGGCGCCGGTCCCGACCGAGATGCCGACCGTCAGTTGCGTTGCGCTGCCACGAGCGACCGAATTCGTAGTGATGTTCGTTCCGAACGAAACCGTCGGCGTGCCGTTGAATCCGGTCCCTGTGATGGTGAGAGTCTGGTTGGCGGCGCCCTGACCCCGGGAAGCAGGGAGGACTGGGTCCACGAGGGCAACCGTTGGTTTGGCGTTCACCGTAAAACAGCTCGGGCACGTGCCGACGCCGGAATCGGCATTCGTCACAGTGATCGTTCGCGCGGTGGTCGCAGCGTCGGACGCGACCGTGATCACCGCGGTGATCTGGGATGCGGAATCCCTTACCGCCGAGGCAACGCTGATCCCGGATCCGGAGAAGACAACCGAGGGACTCGTCGCGAAGTTCGAACCCGCGATCACGATGCTCTGACTGGTTGCCCCTTGGCCCCTCGCGTTTGGCGTGGCGCTCGTCACGCTGGGTCCGGCGGCCACGCTGAAGCACGTCGCGCACGAACCCGAACCGCCGTCGGAGTTGGTCACCGTAAGCGTGCGCAAGCCTGTCGTTGCACCCGACTCAAGCGTGATGTTCGCAGTGATGGACGTGGAGCTCGTGAAGTTCACCGAGTTGACGTTTACGCCGCTACCCGAAAACGACACCGTGGGAATGGCAGAGAACCCGGTTCCGGTGATCACGACATCCTGGTTGGTGCCGCCCTGCCCACGCGAGTTGGGACTGGCGCTCGTCGCGGTCGGAGAAGCAGTCACCGTGAAGCAATCAGTTGGGGAGCACGTCACCGCTGAAGAACCGTCCGCGTTTCGCACGGTGAAGTTGCGCGCGCCCGTCGACGCGATTGTATTGCTCAAGGTCGCGGTGATCTGAGTGGAACTGACGACGACAACATCGGAAACGGTGATGTCGCTACCGAAGCTGACGGTGGGACCCGAGAGGAACCCGGTCCCCGAGATCGTGACGGCGCGGTTCGATGCGCCCTGGCCCATTGTGTTCGGGTTCACTCCGCTCACCGTCGGCAATGGGTTGACCGTGAAGCACGCGACACAGGTGGATGACCCGGCGTCCCCGGTGTTTGTGACGGTTATGTCGCCCGCGCCCGAGGTCGCGTCCGAGGCCACGCTGATCGCCACGGTTATTTGCGTCGCACTGTTTACCGTTGTCGTGTTGACGGTGATCTTTGGATTCGAAAACACCACGGTCGTCCCCGTCGGCGGAGCGAAGCCGGTACCGGTGATCACAATGCTCTGGTTTGACGCGCCCTTGCCACGAGAGTTCGGACTCGCCGAGGTCACAGTCGGAGGCGTCGCGACGGTAAAGCAACCCGCGCACGTTCCTACGCCGCCGTCGGGGTTCGTGACGACGATGTCGCGAGCACCCGCAGCCGCGGTTGAGGAGATGGTGATCGTCGCGATGGCCTGACCTGTGATCGGATTGAACGACACAGAATTTACGACGATCTCCGAGCCCGAGAACGCAACGGTGGGCGTCGCGACCATTCCCGTCCCCGTGATGGTGATCGGCTGGCTCGTCGCCCCTGCACCCCGGGAGTTCGGAGTAGCACTCGCAGGCGCCGGCGCGGTGTTCACGCTGAAGCACGATGAGCACGTCGCGGGCGTTGCGCCGTCGGGGTTGGTGACGGTGATGTTGCGCGGCGTCAACGTTGACGCGCTGGAGGACACACTGATGTTGGCGGTGATCTCAGTGGAGCTGCCGAAGGTCACCGAGTTCACGCTGATTCCGGTGCCTGAGAACTCAACTTTACCGACCGGGATGGGAGCCCGGAATCCGGTTCCGGTGATGATGATGTTCTGGTTGACCGCGCCCTGTCCCCGAGAGTTGGGTGTCGCCGAAGTCGCAGTGGGCTTCGCGTTGACCGTGAAGCACCCCGTGCAAGTTCCCGACACCGAGTCGGTGTTGGTCACGGTGACGTTTCGCGTCCCCGGCGTTGCCGACCCCGAAACAGACACGTTCGCGGTGACCTCGGTCTTACTCACGAAGGTCACCGAGTTCACAGTGACGCCGGAACCAAACGAAGTGCTGAAGCCTCGAGCGAAATTAGTACCCGCTAGGGTGATGTTCTCATTCAGTGCCCCCTGCCCCCGCGAAGCCGGGGACACTCCGGTAACGGTGGGTGCATCCGACGTGACCGTCAAGCAATTCGTGCAAGTGGCACTACCGGCGTCCGAGTTGGTAACGCGCACGTTCCAGGTGCCGGGACCGACTGAGTCAAGGTTGAACGATGCCGTGATACGCGCGGACGACACCACGGCGACGGACGTCCCCGCGATCGTCGTTTGCCCCGCCTTCGTCAGTTCTGCGGTTATCCCGGGGAGGAAGTCGGACCCATTGATGGTCAGGGTGGTTGACCCGCTGTTCGAGGCGCCGGTGGGAGAGATCGACGTAATCGTCGGGGCAGACGCCCGAGCCGTCGTCGCGACGACGATCGAGAGAACCCCGTAGAGTCCCGTCAGAAAGACGAGAAGACCGGTTCGCTTCCGGGTCGCGTTAATGGGAAACCTCCGCCGCTAGGTCATCAGCCTTCTCTTCATGGGCTCTATCGGCCCATCAGCGTGTGACCTTAGTTCTCCATACAAACCCGGGCAAGGAACCTTGGACCGCGCCCCACCACATCCGGCCGGCGCTTTAGGGGCAGACCAGGCGCAGAGTAACGTCGTTTTCGAGCAACTTGCCGGAGGTAGTGAGCACGCCCCGACCATCGACGACCCGGAGTAATCCAGCGTCGGTGAGTGATAAAACGACCGCCGTAAGTGATTGACCCAGCCGCCGCTCCGCTTCCGCGAGATCCACCCCATCGCTGAGTCGGATACTCAGGGACAGCCACTCCTCGGCAACCTCGCGCGCGCCCGGCCGCTCGAAGCCCGCGCGCGCCCCACTGGGATCCTCTACGTACCGCGCAAGCGATCGGCCGTTCCACCAACGCGCGCCACCGCGATGCGAGTGCGCGCCCACGCCCAAGCCGAGGTACTCCCCTTGGGTCCAGTACACGAGGTTGTGCCGGCATTGCCTGCCCGGCTTCGCCCAATTCGAGATCTCGTAGTGCTCGAATCCGGCCTCGCCAAGCACGTCGACTGCCTGCGCATAGTGATCGGCCAGCACATCGTCATCGGGCGCCGCCATCTTGCCCCGGGCTACCGCGCCGCCAAAGGCGGTCTTGGGCTCGATGGTCAAGGCGTAACAAGAGACATGCTCAACGCCGAAAGAGACGACCGTGTCGAGGGTTCTGCGCCACAATTGGGCCCCCTCTGAAGCGGCACCGTATATGAGGTCCACCCCGATGTTGTCGAAACCCGCCCGCCGAGAGGCATCCAAGGCGTTTACGACGGACGCCGCATCATGAGTTCGGCCCAACGAAGCTAGAACCGGATCGTCCATGGACTGGGCGCCGATCGAGAGCCTATTCACTCCGGCGTCGCGCAACGCTGCGAGCGACTCGGCGTCGACCGAGTCCGGATTCGCCTCGACGGTGACCTCGGCACCGGGGACAAGGCCCACAATGTCCGCAATGTCGCGAATGGTGCGCGCCAGCAGTCGGGCGTCTAGGAAGGTCGGGGTTCCGCCCCCGACGAACAGGGAGCCCGCCGGAGGAAGAGGCAACCCGGCGCGCGCCTCTTCCGCAAGCGCCGCACAGTACCGTTCGTGCGCCTCGGGACGACCGACGACCACGGCGAAGTCGCAGTACGGGCAAAGGGTCGCGCAAAACGGGATGTGCAGGTAGACGCCGAAGGCCGGCACCCCGTCGATCACTGGCCTTTCGGCTCCTCCCCCACCTGGAGAGCCGCGATGAAGGCCTCCTGCGGGACCTCGACACTGCCGATCTGCTTCATGCGGCGCTTGCCTTCCTTCTGCTTCTCCAGGAGCTTGCGCTTGCGCGTGATGTCTCCGCCGTAGCACTTCGCGAGAACGTCCTTGCGCTTCGCCTTGACCGTCTCGCGCGCGATGACGCGGCTTCCGATCGCCGCCTGGATGGGCACGTCGAACATCTGGCGCGGAATCAGCTCACGCAGCTTCGCCGCCATCGCCCGACCGTAGTAGTAGGCCTTCTCGCGGTGCACGATGGCGCTGAACGCGTCCACGGGTTCGTTGTGCAGCAGGATGTCTACCCGAACAAGTTGAGACGGCTGGTAACCGGCGGGTTCGTAGTCCAACGATGCGTACCCGCGAGAGCGGGACTTCAACTGGTCGAAGAAGTCGAAGATGATCTCGGCCAGTGGAAGTCGATACCGCAACTCGACGCGATCGCCCGATAGGTAGTGCATGCCGTCCAGGACGCCGCGACGAGTCTGACACAGGTCCATGATCGGACCGACGTACTCCTTTGGCACGAGGATCAACGCCGCAACCTGCGGCTCTTCGACGCGCTCGATCAAGCCCGCGTCCGGCATATCGGAGGGATTGCGAACGATCACCTCGCCCCCGCCGGCGACGAACACCCGATAGGCAACGTTCGGGGCCGTCGCCACCAACGACAGCGAGAACTCCCGCTCCAGTCGCTCACGCGAGATCTCCATGTGCAGCAGGCCTAAGAACCCGACGCGAAACCCAAACCCGAGCGCGCGCGAGGTCTCCGGCTCGAAGTTCAGCGCCGCATCGTTGAGTTTGAGTTTGTCCAAAGCATCGCGAAGCGCCGGGTAATCCTCTCCGCTCATCGGGTACAGACCGGCGAATACCATCGGCTTCGGTTCGCGGTAACCGGGAAGAGGATGCGTCGCGGCGCGCGCGCCGACTTCGGTCACGGTGTCGCCGACCTTCGCCTCGGCAATGTTCCTCACCCCGGCAACGATGTAGCCGACCTCACCCACGCCCAACTCCTCTACCGGCCGAGGGTCGGGTGCCAATACGCCAACCTCTTCGATCTCGTGCTCGGCTCCCGTAGCCATCATGCGAATCCGGCCCCGACGGCGAAGCGATCCGTCTACGACCCGGACGTACGCGACGACACCGCGGTAAGCGTCGTAGGTGGAATCGAAGATCAGCGCGCGCGTGGGAGCCGTCGGGTCGCCGGTCGGCGAGGGGACGGTCCGCACAACCGCCTCCATCAAATCTCGGACGCCCTCGCCGGTCTTCGCCGAAACGAACAGGACCTCGTCCTCTCTGCAGCCGAGCACGCCGCAGACCTCCAGGGCGACCTTCTCGGGCTGGGCCGCGGGAAGGTCGATCTTGTTGATCACCGGAACGATCTCCAGATCCGCCTCAATGGCCAAGTGGAGGTTGGCCAGAGTCTGCGCCTCGATGCCTTGGCTCGCGTCCACCAGCAGGACGGCCCCTTCGCACGCGGCCAGCGCCCGGGACACCTCGTAGGTGAAGTCCACATGCCCAGGGGTGTCGATCAGGTTGACGACGTAGTCCTGCCCGTCGTCCGCGGTGTAGTCGAGCCGGACGGCCGCCGCCTTGATCGTGATCCCGCGCTCGCGCTCGATGTCCATCCGATCCAGGAACTGCTCGCGCATGTCGCGCGCGGCCACGGCTCCACACAGCACCAAGATCCGGTCTGCCAGCGTGGACTTGCCGTGGTCGATATGGGCAGAGACGACAATGTTCCGGATTCGGGTGGGGTTGGTCACGAGGTACCTTGTCCCTTGCTCGGGTCGGACGGCAAGCATATCGCCCCCTCCCCCCGCCCTGTTCGCCCGTTCGGATCGGCCCTGCTACAATCCGCCTCCGCTCATGGCCAATATCAAGTCTCAGAAAAAGCGCGTTCTCACTAACGAGAAGAGCCGCCTGGCAAACCAGGCCGTTCGTTCACGCCTACGCACAACCGCACGCCGTTTCCGCGAGGCGCTCGCCTCAGGAGACCGTGTCGCAGCCGAAGCCGCCCTTCACACGGCGTGCCGAGCCTACGACAAGGCGGCGGCAGCCGGCGTCCTGCACCGCAACAACGCGGCTAACCACAAGTCGCGGCTGTGGAAGCAGTTCAACTCCACCGCAGCCTGAGCTGCCGGCCCGGCTAACCCCGAAGGTCTTTTCGCCGCGCGCGCAATCGCGTTGCGCTGCGTTGACTACCGATACGAATCGGTGCGTCGGTAGCGACGACCACCCTCGGGGAACACATAGGCTCCGGTGAAGGTGCTCCCGCTTCTGCGTGCGGTCGTCGACCACTTCAATTCCGTGAAGTCCCCCATGAGCGCGTGCTCGGGGTGATCCAAGTTCAGCAGCATGCTCGTCGCTCCAGCGGTCTTGCCCTTCTCGGCGTTGTACCTATACGAGGAGAACGCCGCCATGCCGCTGCGGAACGACGCGGACGTGAGATCACGACCGGCATTGGTAACCCCGACCAGCAAAGGCAACATCGCGGAGTAAATCAGCGGGGCCTGCGCCGGAGGCTCCGAATCGGACGCGGTCATGTACTGCCGGTACCACTCGGTGCTACGGGCTTCGGTATCCATCGTCATATCCACCATGAAACGGTCGTCGTAGCACGTCAGTCCCGAGGCGCGCGCCCACTGACCGGCGCTGAACATTCGAACCGGCGCAAGTTGGTCCTGACCCGAGCACGGCCAGATGATGTAGTCGGGTCGATACGCCTGAGCCTCAGCCGCAGGCGTGAATGACATTGGAGATCCGGCGTCGGGCATGAAGATCGTGTTGACCCCCGCGGCTCGGAACTTCGCGACGACATTTGCGGCCTGCGGCTGCGCCGCCGCGAGGTCCGCCGAAATCGAGGCCTGCGAGACGATGTTGATCCTCGCGTTCTTGAACCGCGCAGCA
The DNA here is from genome assembly GCA_041658565.1 of Actinomycetota bacterium. NCBI lineage: Bacteria > Bacillati > Actinomycetota > Actinomycetota bacterium. Next base: position 7,931 of record JBAZZY010000034.1, read on the forward strand.
ACGGTCTTCATCGCCGCGGCCAATCCGGGGTACTCGGCGTAGAGCAGCCCGAACTTGCGCGCGTCCGTCCCGCCGTACTTCGTCTTGGAAACCCGCTGCGACAGGTAACGCTCCATTGCGTCGACCTGCGCGTTGAACGAGGCGTACGCCGGGGTACACCAACCGTTGGTCTTCTTGTAGAGATCAAACCCAAGGTCGTAGGTCGCGATGTTGTAGATGCCCTTGGACGCAAGGAACGGGCAGACGTAGGTGGAAACCGAACCGTGAGCCGCGATGGCGGCGAAAGGCTTCAACTCGGTTGCGATGCGCTGCGCGGCCGCCGTCTGGTCTTCCGGGGTGCTCCCCGCTTCAAGGACTATGCCCTTGATCTTTCGCCCGTGGAGGTTGAAGGGGGAACCCATGAACGTCGCGCCGCCATCGGCGTGCTTGTTGACGTAGCTAACCCAGGTCCGAAAAGCCTCGGCCTCGTCCACGTTGGCCTCGGCACCCGTACCCTTTAAGTACGGGCTCGTTCGCGTGCGGTCGCCTTTCCAGTAGTAGACAACCGTAATCTCGCGATCGGTCACCCCAAGCGTCTTCGACTTCTCAGAAACCGGCGCGGGCGCGGGCGAGTTCGCCGAACCGACGGTCGCGGCGCGACGGCCGGCCGTCGTTGTCGTCGCGGAACCAGGAGACGTGGAGGCTCCGGAAAACGGGGTAGCCCGGACGGACGACGATTCCTCCGGCCCCGAGACCGAGCGCCCCTCTCCGGCCTTCGTCGAGGGCTTGGGCGAGGAACACGATGCGAGCATTAGAACGAGGATGAGAACTGCGGTGCCACTGCGTTTCATGACGGCCCCCCATGCCGAACGCCCGGGGCGCATAGCCCGAACGCGGCGCGGATCGCGATTCATCTTGTTTCCATCTTCAACACTGACGGTCACGCCGCACCTGCCGACCGGCCCGCGCGAATCGGTCCTTTCGCACATCGCGTACGAGTCGGAATGCGGGATGAGTCAATGCGAGCGCCGGCGCGCGACGGGCGCGGTGGACGAGCCGCAGATTTCAGCCACCAGCGTCTCCATTACAAGCTCGCCGGGAAGGTCTTCCCCGCGCTCCCCACCCTTGAGCGCGAAGTCCGCGTCGGCCAGCAGGCGGAACGCTCGGCGAATCTCCGCAGCAGTGAAGTTGCGCGCATTCTTCACTGCGCGATTGACGTATCCCACCGAGACATCGAGGTCCTTGGCCAGAGAAGCTGCCGGCGCACGGCCGGCCTCCGGGGCAACCGTCAGCGCGCGAAACTGCTTCGCCAGCGCCGACAGGACGACCAAGGGATGCTCTTCGCGCATGATCGAACCCAGATGCCGCAGTGCGGCCGGTCGGTCGCGCTTCAGCACAGCCTCAAGAAACGTGAACAACTGAGACTCGACGCCGCGGAACAAACGAGCGACGGCGTCGACGCCGATCGTGCCGGTAGTCGCCAGCGTGAGTTGGTCGGCGGCCATCGCGACCTCACGAAGATCCGTCCCGATCGCCTCGACGAGCGCGGTCGCGGCCTCTTTCGTGATCGTCCGATGCCGGTTCTTCAGGAACCGCTGCACCCAGTCGGCAACTCCCCACGGTTTCGGCGCCTCCACTTCGACGACGTCGGCGGAGGTACCCAAAGCCTTGCGCAGTTTGGCGGAGCCGCCGACGACCAACGCGACCGCGATCCCGTCAGGCGGGGCAGCCGCCCAATCCGCGAGATGACCGGCCACGCCCTCGAGACTCTTGGCGTCCCCTCGCACGACCACGAACCGCCCATCGCCAAACAGCGACGGCGTGTCGATGGCGTAAAGCACTGCCTGTGGATCCTCGGCCGAGATCTCCTCGATCGAATATCCCTCGGCCGCCCAGTGCGCGCGCACACGCTCGAGTTCCAGCGATGCCAGAAACTCGCTGCCGGAAGCAATGAGGGTCAGTGGTTTCAGGGAACTTCCTTTCGGTGGTGGCACCGAACGGTACGCGGCCACCGCCGGGGCATCAAGCCGGGCAGCCTCAGATGGCGTTGAACACCCAGAGCGCTTGCGCGCCGGCCTTGAGCACGACGCGCGCGCCGGTTGTTCCCGACGGGATCTTGCCTTGGTCGGTGCCGATCTCCTGAGCGCAGGACAACACGACGGTTCCCTTGAGGAAGCAGACGTCCATGTCCGGAGTCACCGTACTCTGCACGGTGACCAGGGACGGCGACCCCGGCCCGAGTCCGTCCCAGGGTACGCCCGCGTCCGTCACTTGCTGCGGTGGAAGCGCGAAGACCCCCGAGACCGCGAAACGCCGCCCAGCGCACGTCGAGGAGATCGCAAAAGTCTTGGAGGTCGTGCCCTCCAACTCCTGTCCCCCGGCACCGACCGTCAGCACGCCGGTCGCGTACGCGCATCCGGCCACGAAGCGGTTGACCGGAGATCCGATGTTCCAGTGTGTGGCGAGGTAGCTGCCGGCCGTCGGATTCGGGTGGAAGTAGTCATCGTGTCCGCAGTCGAACCGCACGGTCGAACAACGGGTGTCGGAGTAGAGATCCCTCAGCGGGCCGTCGTCCGGGTAACACATCACGTCGAGGCCGTCGATGCAATGACCGCCTCCGGTGGTATTGGGAGCGCTCAACTGCACCGCGCCCATCGAGTGCGAACCCTCGTGCATGAATATCAGCGGTCCCGACCCGCCCGGGTCGTTCAAGCGCCGCCCGAACGCGACGGCATACTGAGCCCCAAGGTTATTGCCGTTCGACGCGGACGCGGAATCGTCCAGCACAATGGTGGCGATCCCTCCAAGGGCGCCTCTTGTGCCGTCGAACCACACCATGTACTTCGCGAACGGGTTCGAGTACCCCATCTCGCGCAATGACGCCATGATGCTGCCCAAGGTTGCATCAGCCTGCTTCATTGGAAGGCGCACTTCGGTCACCGAAACCTCGCCTCCCGAGCAGTAGACCCGGTACCGCAGCTTTCTGCCGAATAACTTCGCCTCGTCGTTCAGTGCGCCGTTGGCGATCTCGATCATCTTGCGAATCTCGTACAGCAGCGACGAGTAGCGACTGGAAGTGTCATCGGCATGCGCGTAGATGACCCGCAAATGGAACTGAGTGCTCGGGGCCGTCGCGCAAGAAGGCTTCAGGGGGTCGGCATCCAGTTGCAAGGCCTGACGCGTCGGCAGGTAGTCGGGACCGCGCGTGAAGAACGTGGCTCCGTCCGGCATGCGAAGAGTCCACCCTCCGGGTGCCGGGCAAGACCACCCTTGTCCCGGAACGAACACCGGTCGCTCGCACGCGGCGCGCGGCGACGATGCGGCCCCGGCAGGAACTCCCGCGCTGGATGCCACGAGCACGGCAAACGCCGCGACGACACGGAGCCGCCGCCCGCGCACCAACCTGGCCTCGGACTTCATCAGGGCAACCTCACCTGCTTCATTCTGCCTCAAGGTGCCCCTCGCCTGTCCTGAAGGTTCCTTCTTTGCCGCATCGCGGTGGTGTGCGCCCTGCTCAGGCGGCCTTTTCGACCGAATGCTCCGCGCGCACGTCGATCCCCCCAGCCCCGTCGAGGGCCACTCGGACGGTTCCGGATCGGTCCGAGCGCAGAACCCGCATGCTCGAAACGGCCGCCAGCGCCGCCTGCGTCGGATGGCCGAAGCGGTTCCGGCCGACCGAAATCAGCGCGATGCGCGCGCCGGTGGCCGCGTAGAACTCCGGGAGCATGTAGGCCGACCCGTGGTGCGCGACCTTCACGACGCCCGCCCGAAGATGCTCGGGCCGTTCAAGCAGTCCCTCCTGAGCCTCTTCCTGTACGTCTCCCGTCAAAAGCACCGCGTCGGAGCCGTAGCGGACGCGCATCACGATCGAGTTGTTGTTGGGATCCGATGCGGTGTCTCGCAACAGCGGATCGGGTGGCCAAAGCACCTCGATCGTCGCCGGACCAAGCGCATAGGTCGCGCCCGCCGATGCGCGCGCGCGCGCAATCCCGCGGCGATCCAGAGCTTGCACGAACTCCGAATAGCGCGACTGCGACTCTTCCAAGAAAGGATCGAGCGCGCGCCCGATGGGCATTCGCTCGGCGACGGCCACAAGTCCATCGACATGATCTGCGTGTGGGTGCGTAACCACGAGCAAGTCGATCCGATACGTGTTCTGCGCGCGCAAAGCCTTCAGGAGAACGGCTTCGTCGGGGCCACCGTCGACCAGCATCGTTGCGCCTCCCGGCGCTCGCACCAGGAGCGCGTCCCCTTGCCCCACGTCGAGCATCGTCACGACGAGCCCCGTCGGCGGCGGCGGAGCGAGCGCGCGCGCCCACACTCCCCCGGTTGCCGCGAGCGCAAGCGCGAGCACGATCGGCGCCGCTCGTCGAGGGCGCCACCCGCGCGCCACGGCAACGGCGAGCGCGACGAGCATGAGGACAACCACGATGCCGGGAACTCCCCCGGGAACGTCCACCGACGCCAACGGAAGTTGGGCCAGCGCGTGCGCCACCCAACGCATCCACGCCAGCGCCGGCCATGCCGCGATCGACAGGCGCCCCAAAGGGCTCCAGGCCGCGGCTGCGGCCGCGGCGAGCATCCCGATGACCGTCGCCGGCGCCACCGCGGGACCGGCGGCAACATTCGCGGCCACCGCGATCAGAGACACCTGCTGGAAACGAAGCGCGATCAGAGGCCCGACTGCGATCTGCGCGCCGATCGTGACGGCGGCGGCGCGCGCCACGTTCCCCGGCGGCAGCATTGCCGACACTCGCGGCTCGAAAGCCAAGATCCCCCAGGTTGCCAGCGTCGACAGCTGGAACCCCGGGGAGTGAAGCAAGAACGGGTCATACACAAGACACGCGAACACCGTCACGGCGAGCGCAGCCATCGCCTCGCGACGGGCTCCGACCGCGACACCCGCCAGCGCGACCGCCGTCATGACACCGGCGCGCAAGACGCTCGGCTCAAAACGAGCAACCGCCATGAAGCCGAGCGAACACAGCGCCATCGCAACCACACCGGTGCGGCGCCCCGCGCCGACCACACGCAGCGCCAGCCCGACTGCCGCCAACACCATCGCGAGGTTCGCACCGCTGACGGCAACCAGATGAGACAGCCCGGCCGTGCGGAAGTCGAGATCGATGTCGGGATCCAAAGCTGTGGTGTCTCCGATCGTGATGCCGAGCAAGAGTCCAGCGTCTCGCGGCGGCAGGTGCGAAGCCGCGCTGCGCACCGCCGCGCGGCCGGCGCGCGCCACGACCGCGAGCGGCCCCGAAGACCTCCCGATCACCTCGAGGTCCGCAGGACCCGCCATCGCGCGCGCGCCGGCGCCCGAGCGCCACAGGCGCAGCGCCGCCGCGCGGCCATCCGCATCGAGATCGGCGAAGAACACCGGGCGCAAGCGCGCATCGACGCGCACGAGATCGCCCGCCTCCGGCGCGCGCGCCGGAGGCGGGCGCACGCTTACCCACGCGCGCTCGCGAAGCCGCACCGGCCGGCCGTCCAGTTCGGCTTCGCGCACCCCCAACAAGAACGCGATCCCGTCACCGGAGCGGCGCGCGTCCGTCAGGACTTCGCCGCGCAGTAGCCCGTCGGCTCGCGCGCGCGAAGCGCGCGCGAGCTCCCCGCCGGCCACCGAAGAAAGGCGCCAGGAAGTCAAAGCGAACCCAAGCGCGGCGGCCGCGACCAACAGCACCCCTGCGCGACGTGGCGCGATGATCGCAAGCATCAATGCAACGGCAGCGATTCCGCCCGCGACCGCGGCACCCGTCCCCGCGCGCTCGGCGGCGAGCGTCCCGCACGCGAACCCGCCGGCAAGCGCCAGCGCGCGCCAGGCCTGGACCGAGCCCAAGTCGCGCACGTCACACCGTCACGTACGGCTCGATGGACTCGAACTTCTTCGGGCCGATTCCGGAGACCTTCATTAAGTCGCGCACGCTTCGAAACTGGCCGTGCTGCTCGCGGTACGCCACGATCCGCTCGGCGAGCACTTGGCCGATTCCGGGCAGCGCCTCCAACTCGCGCGCGCCCGCGCTGTTGATGTTTACCTTTGCGCCCTGCCCCGCCGAGCCGCCGCCGGTCGCGGCAGCCGGGGGCGCTTCCCCGCGCTTGGGAACGACGACTTGCTCGCCGTCGACAAGTTTTCGCGCGAGATTCACCGCTGCGCGATCGGCTCCGCGCACGAATCCACCGGCAGCGCGGACCGCATCGAACACGCGCGCGCCCTCGGCGAAGCGATACACCCCGGGGTGCTTCACGGCACCGACGACGTGGACCCACATGCGCGCGGCCGGAGTCTCCGAGGCCTGAGGCAACGCGGCAACCGGCGCGGGAGCCATCGCTGCGGCCGGGCGCGCGCGGACGTACGCCAGACCGGCGCCGCCCAAGATCAACAATCCAAGGATGCCGAGTGCGACTACCTCACGCGGATGGAAACGCAGACGATCAAGAAGCCCGCGCGCTACCGCGCCGGGCACATTCTCAGGCTGTTCGCTCGTGGACACCTCGCGACACCGGGCCGGTGGAAGGCAACCCGACGCTAGCCGCGCGCCGATAACGACGCACGAAGCGGCAAAGCGAGCGGCACGCCGCGAACGCGACGCCCTGCTCGTTCCTTGCCCCGCTCAGCGCTCTTGGTGCGGAATGACGAGCTTGCGCACGCCGATGGTGATGACGGTGCCGATGAAGGCGAACAGCCCGATCAAAATGCCGAACTCGATCACCGACGGAATGTAGATCTGGTCGGCTCGGAAGGACTGACCCGGCCGTCCGCCCGGAATCCCCGGCGCCAAACCAACCAAAGGTTCGAACATCGAGGACATCAAGATGTTGATCCGCTTGAGGAACACCCCTCCGACGGCCAACGCCGATGCTGCCACGACCCAGCCGCGACGGACCCGCAGGCTGTTCCGCGAGAAGATCAGGAACGGCACGATCACACCGAACGCCACCTCGGACCAGAACACAGGAGCCAGCCGCCCGAAGAGGATGACGTTCAATTGGTCGACGTGATCGGGAACCCCGGATGCGTACGAGGTAAGCACCTCGGCGAACAACAGGAATGCGTCCACAGCGATGAACCACAGCATCAGCTTCGCCAGGTCGGCAAACGACCGCTCCGGCGGAGCGAAGTCGGTCTTCCTTTCGGCTATGTGCGCGACGATGATCAGCAACGCCGTGCCCGACACCAACGCGGAAGAGATGAACAGCGGCGCCATCAACGCGGTGTTCCAGAACGGCCGAGCCACCAACAAACCGAAGATCCACGCAGTCACGGAGTGAACAAGCACCGCCACGGGCAATGTGATGACCGCCATCTTCTTCATCGCATCGTGCATGGGGCGCGCGCGCGTGAGTAGCCAAAGGTCAATCCCGGCGATCGACAAGTACATCGTGATGACGATCACGTCCCAGACCAGAGGCGACGTCGGGTTCGGTTGCGTGAAGATCTTCCACGCGTACTGCGGTCGACCCAGGTCCGGCACGATCGAGATCGCGGCCGCCGCAATAGCTGTGGCCGACACCAGCACCGCCAGCCGGCTCAGATGTTCGAAGCGTTTCGTGCCCACCAGTTCGGCGCCGGCGACCACGATCAGGCCCCCGGCCGATACTCCAACCAGGAACATGAAGGTGATGATGTACATCCCCCACGAAACAGTGTTTGACAGGCCGGTGACACCCAGGCCCACGTTCCACTGATACAAGAACGAGCCGAGCCCGATCACCAATCCCACAGCAAGGATTCCATGCCAGACCTTGCCCGAGCCTCTGCGGATGTCCCGCGTTTCGACAACCGCGCTCATAGCGATCGCCTCCGCCGCGGCTGCAGATAGGTGACCTTCGGTTTGGTTCCCTTGTCCTCCAGCATGTGGTCGCCACCCCGGTCATTGATGAGTCGCACCAACCGGCTATCGTCATCGTTTAGATCACCGAAAATGCGCGCCTGGGCCGGACACGACCAGACGCAGGACGGCACTTGGCCTTCCTTCAGGCGATGAACGCAGAACGTGCACTTCTCAACCGTTCCCACCGGACGCGGCTCTACCATCCCGTGATCGAATTCGGGCGCGCGCTCGGGCTCTCCCCAGTTGAAGACTCGAACGCCGTACGGACACGCAGCCATGCAATACCGGCAACCAATGCAGTCCTTTGCGTTGACGAGCACTACGCCTTCGGGGTCGGTGAAGGTTGCCGACGTCGGGCACACCTTCGCGCATGGGGCGTCCTCGCAGTGCTGACACGCGAGAGGCACCCAAGACATCTCCATCCCGCCGTGTTCGCCGGCACGCGGCGTGTCCAGATCATCACCTGATGTGAGAATCCGGTTCCACCACATGCCGAGCGGCACGTCGTTCTCGGACTTGCAGATCACGGCGCAGGACCAGCAGCCGACACACCGTTCGGTATCGACTGCCATCCCCCACTTCGGGTGCTCGCTCGTCTTGCCTATTGCGCCGTATGCGCGGGATGCCTCGGGAAGGGCTTCGATCGGGGAGACTTTCGTCGTGTTGTCAGTTGACACGGCGCACCTCGCAGCGGCAGTCCTTCCACCCCGTGGACGGGGCCCACATGTTCGGGACGTAGTGGATCTCGTGAATCGGGTTGATCGCCGAGGATGTCAACTCGTTGACTCCCTTGCCGGACTTGAAGAAGCGATACCACCAGCCCTCGGGCAACGTGGCCGAGCCCCGCCGCGCCGACTCGCTCACGTGCGCCCAGGCCTGCAGCCTCCCACGCGTGTTGAAGACCTCGATCTCGTCGCCCTCGCCGATTCCTCGCTCCGCAGCGTCCTTTGGATTCAGCAGAACCTTCGGTTTGCCCCCGTGGATCTCGATGAGCCACGGAGTGTTCGCGTAGCTGGAGTGAATGCGCCACTTCGAGTGCGGCGACAGAAGTGTGATCGGGTACTCCTTGGGGTCGTGCACCTCGTCGTCAAACGGCGGCTTGTAGGTGACGACGGTCTCGCCGAACTCCTGGAACCGATCTTCGTCCTTGTACAACTCGATACGACCGGTCGGAACGAACTCTTGCGTCTTTTCGATCGGTGTCGGCAGCGACGGCGGTGGGAAGGGAGTCAGGTTCTCGATCTGGTCCTGGAAAGCAACCTCCGGGTCCGGGACGTTCAGCCGTACCGGACCCTTCTCGAGTTGCTCCAGGGTGATCCCTTCGGCGGGGCCGCCTCCGGCGAGGATCATGCGAATCGCATCGTCCTCGTCCACTTCGAAGTACTTCTTTGCCTTGTCGGGCGCGATGCGGCGCACCAACTCGCGCCAGATCCACAACTCCGACTTCGACTCCCCGACCGGTTCGATCGCCGGCTGCTGCAACTGCAAGAACGGATGCAACGGAGTTGCCGTCAAGTCCTTCTTCTCGTACCAGGTCGTCGCCGGCAGAACGACGTCCGCGTAGCGCGCGGTGTCCGTCATCTGAGGATCGACGACAACGAATAGATCCAGCGCATCGATCCGCTCATAGACCTTGTTGAGGTCGGGAGACTGCACGAGGAAGTTCGAGAAGGTGCAGAACAGCGCCTTGAAGCCGTTCTTCGGGTATGGCACAGACGGGTGCATGGTTTCGGTCTTGCCGTGAACGAAGTAACTCGTCGCGACGATCTTGGCCTTTTCTCCGCCGGGGTTGAACCACTCGGCCGGCTTCACGCGAACCTTGTACTGACCCACGTACACCGAGAACCCAGACCCCGAACGTCCGATGTTGCCGGTTACCACTGCAAGCAATGCGTATGCGCGCCCCGTGAGGTCGCCGTGATACCAGTGGTTGGCGCCCGCGCCCATCAGGATCGCGGCCGGCGACTCAGTCGCGTACGCGCGCGCCACCTTCTCGATCATCTCGGCGGGTACGCCCGAGACGCTCTGCGCGCGCTCGGGCGTCCACTTCTTGACCTCTGCTTGCACGAATGCGAACCCAGGCGACGCAGTGACGGTCCTGCCGTCCTTGAGCCGAACCTCGAACTTGCCGTCGAGCGCAGCATCGACGTGCGCAGGAAGCCCCAGCTTCTCTGTGCCCACCGAAACCGGCGCGTTCGTCCGGCGATCCCACACGAGATAGCGCCTCGCTTTTCCGGACGCTAAAACATCGCTCTCGAGCAACCTTTTGCCGTTGTCGGTGCGAACCAGCAACGGCGCGTCGGTGTAGGTGCGAAGGAAGGCCTCATCGTGCAGGTTCTCCTTGAGGATCACGTGCGTCATACCGAGCGCGAAGGCCGCATCGGTTCCCGGTTTGATCTGGAGCCACGAGTCGGCCTTCGATGCCGTCGCCGAGTAGACCGGGTCAACGACGACGAGGCGCGCGCCTCGCTCGGCCGCATCGAAAATGAAGTGCACGTCCGGGATTCGCGTCTCCAGGGGGTTGGCGCCAACGATGAGAAGGAACCGCGCGTTCGCCCAGTCCTTCGCCTCGTGCTCCGCGTTCTGCACGCCGAACGTGATCGGCATCCCCATCGGGAGGTCGCCGTTGAAGCAGAAGCTCGTCCCGTGTGTCATGCCCAGCAGCGAGCACGCGCGGTAGTTGGCCCCCTTGTGGACGTAGCCCGAACCCGGAACCTGACCAAAGACGTGGATCGAGTCCCAACCGTGCTTGTCTCCAACCTTCGTCAGTTCCGCCGCGATGTGATCCAGGACTTCGTCCCAACTCGCTTCGCGGAACTCGCCGGAGCCGCGCTCTCCCGTGCGGATGAGTGGCTTCTGAATTCGGTCGGCACCGTAGATGTTCTGGAAGAAGGACAACCCCTTCATGCATCCGCGAGGGCTATAGACGGGGTCAGGGTAGTCGGCTGCCTGCTGAATCTTGACGATCTTACCGTCGCGCACGAACGCGAGTTGTCCGCAGGAACCGGTGCAGTTCGGCGAACACGTGGTGCGCACGACCTTGTCGACCGGCAGGGATGGATCGGGGTCGTACCCGACCTCGGGACCGAACGCGACGCGCGCGCCGACGGCTGCCGCTCCCACCACGGCACCGCCCTTGAGGAACTGCCTTCGATCTACCGTCATCAGACAAGCCCCTCGGGTGCCGCCGGGCACTGGGGATCGAGCATGGTGTGACCCGAAGCTCCGCAGACGCCGCACCGGGTCGAACTCGTGCCTGAAGAAAGCGGGCGAACCATAGATGCGCCGCTGCGAACAGCGCGCGCGGCAGAAGCTGCAAGCAATACGACTGGACTCGCGAGCGCCGCACGCAAGAGGGTTCTCCTCGACGGGCTGGATGTCGTCATCGTTCTCCTTCGCTGGACACCTGTCGCCGAAGAATACTAATCCGACCTGAGAGGTTGGGACGACTCGGCCCTATCCGCCTGGTACCACTCGGCCCATGCCGGGCAGGAGCGGTGATCGGGCCAAGTCAAGCCCAATTGCAGCGGGTTTTTGCTTCATCCGCGAGAATATGGATCAAACGCTCAACGGAACGCCCCGGAAAGATAAGGTGCGCGGGCCACGGGCGGCTAGCGCATGCGCATCAGACGTCCCGCCTCAAATGAACGCCATGTCAATGGTGGTGATGACCGGGGTGCTCCTGGGCCTCGCCGTGGCCTCCTGGGTGGTCTTGCGGTGGGTGAACTTCCCAGGGATCAACGTGGACGTCGACCTGGGCGACGCCGGGCAAGTCGTGCACGATGTGATGGTGGACCTGCTCGGCGATCTCGTGCGCCGCCGACAGGGGCAGGTCACCATCGGCTGCAACGGTGATTGTCACGTAGAGAGATCTCCCCGCCCATCGCGCTTGAACCGATCCGCACTCGGCGACCCCCGGCGTGGCGCGCGCGACCTCGCCGGCCCGCCGCACGATCTCGGGGTCCACCGCGTCGAGCAACCGGGCAAGCACGTGCCGGCTCGCGTCCCACGCGATCGCTCCAATCGCCACAGTGATGACGAGTCCGGCAATCGGGTCTGCCGCCTTGAACCCGAAGTGCACGCCGAGGAGACCGGCAAACGCGGCAACAGAAGCGAGGGCGTCGGTGCGCGCGTGCTTGCCGTCGGCAATCAAAGGCTGCGAGCCGATCCGGCGCCCGACGCGGATCTTGTACTGCGCGGCGATCTCGTTCGTCACCGCCCCGAACAGCGCGGCGGTGATAGCGAGACCGATCGAAGTCACCTCGTGCACTCCGGTCAGTTTGCGATAGGACTCCCACCCCGCGTAGAGGGCGCTTGTCCAGATGACCAGAACGATGAAGACACCCGCGAGATCTTCAAAGCGCTGATACCCGTAGGTGTACCGATGGTCGGCCGCGCGGCGCGCCGCGAGGAATGCGAGCGCGAGCGCGATCGTGGTGATGACGTCGCCGATGTTGTCGAGCGTGTCGGCCAGCAACCCCGCGCTTCCCGAGACGATGACGACCACGACTTGGAACACGGCGGTGATACCGAGCAACGCCGCCGAGATCCAAATGGCGCGCAGCGCAGCCTTCGTGCCCTCCGGCCCGGCGACCGCCGCAACGCCGTGGACGCCGCCCATGTCAGCGCACTACGAAGTTGACCAACTTCGGAGGAACAACGATCGTGCGCACGATCTCAACCTCCTCGAGGTATCGACTCACCTTCTCCGAACCCGCCGCAAGCGCCGTCATCTCTTCCTCAGTGATTCCCGCCGGAACGTCGATACGATCACGGACCTTCCCCGACACCTGCACGACCATCGTCACCGTATCGACGTGGGTGAGTGACGCGTCCGCAACAGGCCAGGAAGCCTTGTGCACCGAACCGCTGCGGCCGAACCGGTGCCACAGTTCCTCCGCCATGAACGGAGCAAACGGCGCCAGCATCAGCACGAGCGCATCGACCGCTTCCACGATGTCGGCATCGGAGGAGTCCCCGCAGTCGGAGATCTCGTTTGCGAGCGTCATCAACTTCGCGATCACCGTGTTGAAACGGAATCGCTCCAAGTCGCCGGTTACGCCGTCGATCGCTCGGTGCGTTGCGCGTCGCAGATCGCTCGCGCCTGTCGGTTCTCCGGCCGTGGCGCGCTTGCCGACTGTTTGCATCGCCAAGCGCCAGGCGCGCGACAGCCACCGATACACGCCTTGCGGCGAAACATCGGCCCAGTCCACGTCGGCCTCGAACGGGCCGGCGAAGAGCATGGTCACGCGCGCAGTGTCGGCGCCGTAGGTATCGACGATCTCCTTGGGAGCCACCAAGTTCCCGCGACTCTTGGACATCGCCGAGCCGTCCATGATGACCTGCCCCTGGTTCAGCAGGTTCGGGAACGGCTCGTCGAAAGGCACCAAGCCGAGGTCGTGGCAGACCTTGGTGAAGAAGCGCGCGTACAGCAAGTGCAGAATCGCGTGCTCGATGCCGCCGGTGTACTGGTCGGCCGGCATCCACCTCGCAACCGCCTCCGGATCCAAGGCCCGCTCAGGGTCCAGTCCGCAGTAGCGCAAGAAGTACCACGACGAGTCCACGAACGTGTCCATCGTGTCGGTTTCGCGGCGCGAGGGCTTCCCGCACTTCGGACACTGAGCGTTAGGAAAGACCGCGTGGCGAGCCAGCGGCGACTCCGACCCCGCCGAGTAGTCCAAGTCGTCGGGAAGTCGAACCGGCAGTTGGTCTTCGGGAACCGCGACCTCACCGTGCTCGGGACAGTGGATGATCGGAATCGGCGCACCCCAGGAGCGCTGCCTGCTGATCAGCCAGTCGCGCAGGCGATAGCGAACCTTGCCCGTTCCGAGCCCCTCGCCCTCCAGCCAAGCGACCACCTCGTGGATACCGTCCGGCGTCGGCGTACCGTCGAACCGCCCCGAGTTCGCCATGCGACCCTCGCCCGCGTAGGCCTCGGCCATCTTGGCCCCGTCGAGCGGCGCGCCCTCGGGCTGGATCACTACGCGCACCGGGAGTTTCTCCTGGCGCGCGAACTCGAAGTCGCGCTGGTCGTGCGCCGGCACCGCCATGATCGCGCCGGTTCCGTACTCCAGCAGCACGTAGTCGGCGACCCAGATCGGAATGCGCTCGCCGTTTACGGGGTTGATCGCGTGCGCGCCGGTGAACAGACCGTCGCGCGCGCGCCCGGTCGAGGTCCGCTCGATCTCGGTGCGGGTGCGCACCCGCTCGATGAACATGTCGAAGTCCTTCAGGCGCGCGGACCCCTTGATCAGGCGGCGCGCAAGCGGATGCTCGGGCGCCAGAACCATGAAGGTGACTCCCCACAGGGTGTCCGGGCGGGTGGTGAAGATAGTCAGCTTGTCGCCGGTCTCCTCGACCGTGAACGTGACGTCGGCGCCTTCGGACCGCCCGATCCAGTTGCGCTGCATCGTCAGCACGCGATCAGTCCAGCCGCTGAGACGCTCCATGTCGTCGAGCAGGCGATCGGCGTAGTCAGTGATCTTGAAGAACCACTGGACCAGCTCGCGCTTGGTAACCGTCGTGTCGCAACGCTCGCAAAGCCCGGCGACGACTTGCTCGTTCGCGAGCACCGTGTGGCACGAAGGACACCAGTTCGCCGGCGCGCCCTTGCGGTAGGCCAGGCCCCGCTCGAAGAATTTCAGGAACAGCCACTGCGTCCAGCGGTAGTAATCCGGATCGCAGGTAGCCAGACGACGCGACCAGTCGAAGGACATCCCGAGGCGCGCGAAGGAAGCCGCCTGCTGGTCGATGTTCTCCGCGGTCCACTGCGCCGGGTTGATCCCGCGCTTGGCCGCTGCGTTCTCGGCCGGCAGCCCGAAAGCGTCCCACCCGATCGGGTGCAGCACGTTGAACCCGCGCATCCACTTGTAGCGCGCGATCACGTCTCCCCCGGCGAACGCCTCCAGGTGCCCCATGTGAAGGTCGCCCGAGGGGTACGGGAACATGTCCAGGGCGTAAAAGCGCGGCAGGTCCGAGGACTCGTCCGCCCGGTACAGCCCGGTGCGAACCCACTCCTCGGCCCAGCGCGGCTCGATCTTCGCCGGGTCGTACTTGTCGATTTCGCGTGTGGTGGTGCGCTGGTCCTTGGCCATGATGGCCGTAGTCTACCGAGCGCGCGCGATCCCCCGGCCAAGAATTCCCAGCGACTGCGCCGAGCCCGTCACGGTGCGCGCGCCTGCTGGTAGAATCGCCCGTCGCAAGGGGCTGTAGCTCAGTTGGTAGAGCACTTGGCTGGCAGCCAAGGGGTCAGGGGTTCGAGTCCCCTCAGCTCCACACTTGACGGGTGTACGCTTCGGGGTACACTTTCTGTATGGCCAAGACTGTCCCGGTGAAAGAGTTGCGCGCCGATCTTGCTGGCCTGCTCGATCAGGTTGCAGATCGTCGCGAGCACGTCATCGTTACCCGCCATGGCCGTCCCGCTGCCGCGATCGTGCCGATCGACGAATATGAGGGCCTGGAGGAAACAGCCGAGATCCTCTCGGACCCGGCCGCAGTGCGCGCAATCCAACATGGTCTCGCCGATCTCAAAGCCGGCCGCGTTTCGACGCTCGACGAGGTCCGAGCGGATGTAGCGAAGCGGAAGAGCGTTCGTCGAGGCTGAGGCGTGGCCCGCGTTCTCTTCGCCCGAGCGGCTCGGGCCCAAGTCGCCGGCCTCGACATCCGCGTAGCGGAAGCGGTGCTCGACTCAGTCACACTGCTCGAAGCTGATCCTGAGACCGGTCATCGACTGCGGGGAAAACTGGAAGGTTTGTGGTCGTTGCGTCTCGGGACTTACAGGCTGATCTACGAGATCCGAGAACGCGGCAAGACGGTTCGTGTCGTCGCCGTGCTTCACCGGGCGATCGCGTACCGGTCCGACCCGCGCTGAGCCCCTTAGCCGAGGCCGGACCGACAGTGAAGCCCCGGCCGGCCCAGGCCGGACGTGAAGTCCTCGAGCGCATCAAATGGTGGTCGGCCGGGGAGACGTCGCCTGGGGTTCTCTCCCTGATCCGGTCGGATCTGGTCCCGGCTTCCGTCGGGTTTCGTCGTGCAAGGCGATGCACTCAATGCCGGCCGCTTCTGGTGTTTGGTTGGCGCCGCGGGTGACGCCAAACCGACACCAGTTCCAGACGCTCGGGCCTGGATGTCCGATTCCGCGTGATCTCGGCTACGCGGCGATGCCCGCGGGAAGCGGCGCTAGCGCACGCGACGCCGCGCCCAGACTGCGGTCAGAAGACCAACGGGCAGGACGACCAACATGACGCCCGTGAAGAACAGAAACGCCAGAGCCGGAGAAGGCGGCCGGCCCGCGGGGAGGTGCCGAACCGTCAACCAGATGCGAACCAATAGCCAGACCCCGCCGGCGATGAGCGGCACGAGCGATCCCGCTATCGCGAGTTTGGGTACAGGCCCGAACGAAAGTGGCCCACCGCGCCATCGAGAGAACTGCGGAGCGACTCGGCTGGGAGTGGCCGCCGTCTTGGCGCCGGCCGAATCATCCGCTGGGGACGAGAGACACAGCCAGCACCAAGCAATGCCCGGCTCGATCGCGGCGCCGCAGTCAGGACATGCCGGCGTCTCCATTCTCGGGTCATCGGACGAGGATGGGATCAGATTGATTCGGCAGATCTCATCCCGAAGAGCAGCGGGATGGAGTCGGGCCTCGACCTTCCATGCCCTGGGCGGCGGAGTCCGCGACGACGGTGCCGGCATCGACGATGTGCGGCTGAGTTGCGAGCGCCGCCGGGTCGCCCGGCGCGTGCCCGAAGACCCAGCACGTCTCCCACACGTGCACCGACGCCGCGGTCGCATACAGCGGCCCCTCGATGAAGCGGTCCTCGCCGAAGTACCGGTCGAGGAATGCGCTCACCTCGGGATCGAGGGAATCACGGGATTCCCACACCGCGCGCGGCACTTCAACCGCGCTGCGGTAGTAACGCGGTGAAAGGTCGAGCCCGCGCGCGCGCCGCTCCTGGCGCAACCCGTCGGTCGAATGCATAACGAGATCCAGCGGCCCGCTCGCAAAGTCGATCTGCAGCGTCGTCGGAGAGCAGTACGGATTGAAACCGGTGAGTCGCGCGGGACGCCCGTCGACAATCCCCTCGTACCCGGCGTCCTCGGATGCCGCCTCGTGAGGGCCGTTCGACGGCAGCGCTTTACCCCGCAGAGGCTCATCGGTAGGAACGAAGTGCCAGTCGGGTTCCGCGGTGTCCTTCTCCCAATAGCCGGTGACGCCCTGCTCGTCGGCGCCCTCGACACGCATGATGCGATGCTCGGTTCCCGGGGACACCTTGCGCATGCCGATCCGGTCGGTCGTCGACCCTGGGACCTTGCCGTGATGAATCCAGTCGGGCGCGGGCAACTGGATGCGGGGATTCGCGACGCCGTCCTGGTCCCGCCAGGCGTACTTGAGCAAGACGGTATTGCCGCCGGAGACGTCGAACTCGTAAAGGCGCGTGTAAACGTCGCCGGTCGTCGTGATCACCATCACAGTCGAGCCGCTCCCGGCGAGTCCGGCCATCAGGACGGTGCCGCGCTCGGGTCCGCACACCTCGCGGCTCTCGTCGGAGGGCAGCCAAGGATCCAAGTAAGTGATCCGGCGTCCGTCGCCGCGCAGCGCGTACAGCGTCAAGATCCCCCACGGCTTCTGTTGCCGGCCGGCGCCGTCCAGAAAGTACCCGTCCGTGTTGGCGTTCAGTATCGAGGTGTCCCAGTCGCGCACGTCGGCGGGGATGTGCGCGCCCATGTCGGTCCAGAAGAACGGCCCCCAGCGCCGGGTCCACGCCCCGGGTCCGGTCCCCCACCCCGAGTCCCAGGTGTAGATCTCGCGGTCGGCGTTGGCCGCAATGAGCACGGAGTCGTCGGCCGAGATCTCTGTCACCTTGCCGTCCAGGCACTCGGGCAGGAGCAACTCCCGCCATGCGCCGCCCGCCTGAAGGATCGGCTTGGTGTAGATCTTGCCGCCGCGCGCGGCGTAGTAGTTCTCTTCGTTGTAGGTCTCGGTGCGGCCTCGGAAATAGACGACGTCCGGCAAGGTCGCCGCGACCTCCGGTGGTGCTTCGGCGCCGGTCGCCGGTCCGTGGAACTCCGGTCCGGTGGAGTTGATCGCGTCTCGCGCCGGTCCCGGCACGTCGGCCGGCGGAGTTACGCCGGCCGCGCGCGCGACCATGTCGGCCACCGGGACCGGGTCGAACCAGTACTCGTCCGAGCACGCGGGATCGGGCACGGTGCGCGCGCCGGGGAACCGGGACTCGTCCGGGACCGCGGAAGCGGGACCGTACGTGATCGGAACGAAAAGTGCGACAACGAGCACCAGCGCCACGTTCCTTCGGATCGGGTTCAGGCGGCGGCGCCGGGGCGCGCGCGAGGACGCGGTTGCATGCATGCTGACTCCCTGCTGTGGGCTCTCTCGGAATCACCATTCGGGCGCGCGCGGCCTTTTCCTGCTCCCGGCGCCCAGCGATCGGCGCGCCGGCAAAGCGCCCGGGGACCCGAACCCGGTCGGTTCGCGATCTTCGCTCACACGCCGGGTTCGAACTCCTCCGGCCCGGCCGAGACCGCAGCCGAGGCTTCCTGAGCGACGGGCGCGCGCCCGAAACCCCTTCCTCTAACCACCATCGCCACCGCCAGCAACGCAACCAGTCCTCCCGCGATCTGCGCGAGCGTCACCGGCTCGGAAAGCCATGCGCGCGCCATCGCCGTCGCAACGATCGGTTGTGTCACCATCACGAGCGAAAGCATGGATAGGTCCACGTGGCGATGCGCCCACGTCACGAGCAAGTGGCCTCCTGTGCCGGACACGAAGGCAACCGCGGCGATCAGAACCCAGTCGATGCCGCGCGGCCCGGCAGCACTTCGCCCCCACACGGCCATGAACGGCGTGA
>JBAZZY010000035.1 GCA_041658565.1 Actinomycetota bacterium
GCAGCATTACCTGTCGGTTACGCGCGTACTGGAACCGCTTCGCGACCTGGCGCCGTCGGAGGGGAGACTGTTCGGCGACGGCTTCGGCGTGCACCTGCTGACCGGGTCCACCGCCAGCAAAGACCGTCGGCGAGCACTGGAAGCGGCGGCATCGGGGCAGGCGATGATGCTCGTCGGTACTCACGCCTTGATCCAGGAAGGGGTCGAGTTCGAACGGCTCGGGCTGGCGATCGTGGACGAGCAGCACCGGTTCGGCGTCCACCAACGGGTCTCGCTGCGCACCCGAGGCAAGGGCGACGTGCATCCTGACGCATTGATCATGACCGCGACGCCTATCCCCAGGACCCTGGCGCTTACCCTGTACGGAGACCTGGACGTCTCGACGCTGGATGAGATGCCTGCCGGCCGCACGCCGGTTCGCACAACGGTTGCTTCGAACGACAGTGCGCGCGAGGACGCCTACGAGCACATCCGAGGGGAGGTCGCCGCGGGGCGCCAGGCGTTCGTGGTGTGCCCGTTGGTGGAAGAGTCCTCGTCGCTGGAGGTCAAGGCAGCCGAAACTGAGTTCGAGCGCATCAAAACCGAGGTCTTCCCGGACTTCCGAGTTGGATTGATCCACGGAAGGCTAAAGTCTCAAGTGAAGGAAGAGGTCATGAAGGCCGTGCGGGCCGGGGAGATAGATGTTTTGGTGGCCACAACCGTTATCGAAGTCGGGGTGGACGTCCCCAACGCGACCGTGATGGTGATTGAGGACGCCGACCGGTTCGGGCTTTCTCAACTTCACCAGTTGCGGGGCCGGATCGGCAGGGGTAGGCACTCCTCGGCCTGCTACTTGTTCACCGCGGCCGAGTTGGATGATGACGATGCGCGCAGGGAAGCGGCGCGGCGCCTTGAGGCCATGGCCTCAACGACCGATGGCTTTCGTCTCGCTGAACTAGATCTGGAGATCCGCGGCGCAGGCCAGTTGTTCGGACGAGGGTCGGTGGAGGAAGGGAAGCGCGCGCCGTTTCAGTCGGGTCGCGGAGACCTTCAGTTCGCCAACCTACTGCGCGACGTCGAGGTGCTCGTGCAAGCGCGCGCCGAAGCATTTGCCATTGTTGATCGCGATCCGACATTGGCAATGCCTGAGCACCGGGCATTGAACGAGGAAGTGCGGCGCAGGTTCGCCGACCGTCTCGACTGGCTGTTCGCATCCTGAGATGCGCGTGACCGCGGGGATCGCCAAGGGCCGACGTTTGCGCGCGCCCTCGACGCCGGAAATGCGTCCGACCGCCGACATGGTCCGCAAGAGCATCTTCGACATCCTCGGCGATGCACCGCGTGACGCGCGCGTGCTCGATCTATTCGCCGGCGCGGGGACGTTGGGGATCGAGGCGTTGTCGCGCGGCGCGCGGGAAGCGGTGTTCGTGGATTCGGATTCGGCCGCCTGTGCCGCGGCGAGAGACAACGCGGCCGCGTGCGGATTTGCGGATCAGGTACGAGTGCATCGAGTCGATGTGCTGCGGTATCTTGCGCGCGCGCCCCGCACCCCCTTTGACCTGGTCTTTCTTGACCCCCCGTACGCCCGTGGCCTAGGATTCTGTGCCCGCGTCCTGGACAGGATTGCTGCCGAGGACTGGGTTCGCCCAGGCGGGACGGTTGTCGTGGAGGCCGCGTCGGAGATATTGGAGTGGCCGGCGGGCTTCCGCGAGACCCGGACTCGGAGGTTCGGGCAAACGCAGGTAGGCATGGCGATACGGGATGAAACAAGAGCTGACGGCGATCTACCCGGGGACGTTTGACCCCATCACAAACGGGCACCTCGACATCATCGAGCGTGCCCGAAGGCATTTCCCTCGGGTTGTGCTGGCCGTGTCTCAGAACCCGGGTAAGGCTCCCATGTTCTCCCTGGAGGAGCGCGTTGCCCTCGGCAAGGAGGTTCTCGCCGGAACCCCGGGCGTCGAAGTCGACGCTTTCGATGGACTCCTGGTCGACTATGCGATCCAGCGAGGCATCTACGTGTTCGTGAAGGGCCTGCGCGCCGTGAGCGACTTCGATTATGAGTTGCAGATGGCGCAGATGAATCATCGGTTGGCCGGGGTCGAGACGTTCTTCATGGTGGCAACTCCGACGTACAGCTTCTTGTCGTCGAGTCTGGTGAAAGAGGTCGCCCGGTTTGGCGGCGATGTCAGCGCGTTCGTGCCGGTTGAGGTCGCGCGCAAGATGAAGGAGCGGTTCCGTGGCGAATGAAGCGCATCACGAAGAAATCAGCGCGACGGTGACATCGTCGCGCGAGGAGGCGCCGCTTACGATTCCCATCGGACAGATGTCCGTGCTCGAGGATCTCGTTCGCCAGGTCGAGGAAACGATCCGTACTGCTCGCAACATGCCATTGTCGTCCTCAGTGCTCATCGACCGACAGAGCCTCCTTGAGTTGGTCGACGTGCTGAAGCGTTCGATTCCCGAGGAGATCGCCCGCGCCCGCGCCGTCATTCGGGATCGAGACGAAGTGATCGCGCAAGCGCAAGCGCAAGCGCAGCGCATCGCCGAACGCGCGCGCGCCGAACGCCAAAAGCTGTTGTCGCAGACCGAGATCGTAGAAGGAGCGACCCGAGAGGCCGATCGGCGGATCGCCGAGGCAGAGGAGGCCGCCCGCAAGATGCGCTCCGAGGCCGAGCATTACGTCGAGGGAAAGCTTGCTACGTTCGAGATTGCTCTGCAGAAGACGCTGAAGGCGGTTGAGCGCGGTCGTGCCCGGATCGCAGGCCGCATTGAGGCCGACCAGTTGGCTTCCGCGGAAGACGCCGAAGATCTCGGCACGCTCCCCGGCCGATAAGCGGTTATCTTCGCGGCCTCTCGAAGAGGCGGTGTTTGTGCTGGTCAAGTAGTCTATTGGGCGCTTGTGATATCGTTGACCCAGATGGCAAGGCACCTCGTGAGCGCTGTGCGCGAACCCTCAACCCTATCGATAGATGTCTCGGAGCTTCTGCGGCGCCCCGGCGCTTCACTGAAGTTCGAGGTCCGCTGCGTTCTGGAAGGGCTCTCCATGCCGCTTTCTCGGGTCGAAGAGGGCTCGAGCCTTGACGTGCGACTCCGTTTCGAGGCCTTGGTGGATGGGATTCACGCCTCGGGGACGGTTCGGGGCGTTGTGCAAAGGCACTGTCGCCGGTGCCTTGCCACGCTGAACGGTGACGTTGAGGTTCTGTTTGACGAGTTGTACCTCACTCCGTCGGAGGATGCAGTCGACGACGATGAGGCACGTGAGATCATCGACGGGTTCCTCGATTTGGAGCCGGCGCTTCGCGACGTGGTGCTGGTGAATCTCCCGCTGAACCCGCTGTGCCGGACGGATTGCAAGGGGCTGTGCCCCGAGTGCGGAGCCGACCGGAACGAGGCGGATTGCGGACACCGGGTTGAACGGGTGGACATTAGATGGGAGCCGCTGGCCGGGCTCAAAGAGCGTTTCGAACACACGGAGGAATAGATGCCGGTACCGAAGAGGAAGAAGCCGCGGACGCGGACGCGGTCGCGAAAGGCGCAGTGGTTTGCCAGCGTGACCTCGGCAGCGAGTGTCACCTGTCCGCAATGCAAGAAGCCGAAGCTTCCCCACCGAGCGTGCGCGAACTGCGGCACTTACGCGGGGCGACAGGTCCTGCATACCAAGTAGAACGCATGGCGCGGTTGCGCTTCGGTCGCGGCGGCACCCCGCTCGAGCGGAAGCTCGGCGCGGTATTGCGCGACCGCGAACTGTGGGAGCTTGCCCTTACCCATCGTTCGTTTGCCTACGAGCAGGGCGGGTTGCCCACGAACGAACGTCTGGAGTTCCTCGGGGACTCCGTGCTGGGCATTGTGGTCACGAAGGCGCTGTACGAGGAGTATCCGGATCGCCCTGAGGGCGACCTCGCCAAGATGCGCGCGGCGCTGGTCAACATGACGGTCCTTGCGGATGTGTCTCGCGAGATCGGGCTGGGGGACTGTGTCAAGCTCGGCAAAGGCGAAGAGATGACCGGCGGGAGAGACAAGTCTTCGATCCTCGCGGACACGCTGGAAGCCGTCTTCGGCGCGATCTACCTCGACCGCGGGATCAAGCACGCGTCTGCGGTCGTCCTCGGTCTGTTTCTTCCCCGGATTCGCGGGCAAGTGGAGGGCGGCGTCGTTCACGACTACAAGACGGCGTTGCAGGAACTGGCTGCCGCGGAGTTGAGCACGCTTCCCGAATACGTTCTCACCGAATCGGGTCCCGACCACTCGAAGCGGTTCGAGGCCGAAGTCCGGCTTGCCGGGACGTCATACGGGGCCGGCGCCGGCAGGTCGAAGAAGGAAGCCGAGCAGGCGGCGGCAAGGGTGGCCGTCGAGCGACTTCGCGGGGCGCCGGCCGGCGCGCGCCGCTCTAGAAGGCAAGGCGGGACGGTGACCGGTGCCTGAGCTTCCCGAAGTTGAGGTCATTCGCCGGGACTTGGATCGCGAGGCGGTTGGGCGTCGGATCAAGGAAGTAGACGTCAAGCTTCCGCGCATCGTGCGTCGCCACAAGAACAAGAAGGAATTCATCGACGCACTCGTGGGCCGCAAGATCGTCAAGGTGGATCGCCGAGGCAAGTACCTGCTGGCTCACCTTGATTCGAGCGACGTGTTGGTGATCCACCTTGGGATGACCGGCAGGATCGAGCGCGCGACGGGTCGCAAGACGACGGAGAAGCACACCCACGTGGTCATTCGTCTCCAGCCCGGGGGTGAGCTGCGCTTCATCGACATCCGCACGTTCGGAGAGCTGTTCGTGGCTTCCGCAGACGGACTCGACGGCGTCAAGGAACTTCAGCACATCGCACTGGATCCGTTGGGGGATGCGTTCACATGGCAATTGTTCAGCGAACTCCTCGTATCCAGGAGCGCCAAGCTTAAGAGCCTCTTGATGGACCAGAAGTTCATCAGCGGGCTCGGCAACATCTACTCGGATGAGGTCCTTTGGGCTGCCGGATTGCGGCATGACAGGCCCTCGGCCTCTCTGACCTCTCAGGAGGTTCGCCGGCTCTACCGCGCGATGCAGGAGGTTCTGCAAGAGGGGATTCGCTACGGTGGCGTCACGCTCGAGGACGAGACGTATCGGGACCTGCACGGGAAGGCCGGCGAGTTCCAGCATCACTTGAAGGTCTACGCCCAGGAGGGGAAGCCCTGCCGCCGGTGCCGCACTCCGGTCACGCGGGAGCGGTGGGGGAGTCGCTCGACGTACTTCTGCCCGCAGTGCCAGGTTTGATGATGGGTCTATGCATCCCCGGCGCACATGCGGATGGTCCGGGAAGCGAACCATCCGGCCTCTTCGCGCGTCTGGACCAGCGAAGAGTGGCGAAACCCTACCCTGAGGTGATCTCGTGACGAATGTTTCCGGTGCCGCGAACCGGCGCTGGCCGCCTTTCGCGGCTTTGGCCGTGTCGGCTCTTATGGTGTTTCTGGTTCTTCCGAACCCCCTGCGCGTGCCGCAGAACAACCCCACCGCATCTGCGGAGTACGCGCCGGTTCCCGGCCGTCAGCAAGCAGCACAGGCTGCGAACTTCGGCGAAACAAACGCCGCGACTTCGGCCGGCATCGGTGCCGGTGGGCAAGGCGAGGGCGCGATGCCCGGACAGGCGTTGCCGCCGCCGCAGCGTGTGCCGCGCCAGACCGACTGCGTCGGCAACCCGCCGCGCCAAACCGAAGACCCGCTTTCCCCGCCGTGCGTGCCGTTCTGGGACGGAGACAACGGCGGTAAGACCTTCCCCGGCGTAACCAAAGACGAGATCAAGGTCGTGTTCTACAACGACCTTGACGTCAGCGGGGACATGAACACGCCGTGGCAGCCTTCGGACGAACACACATGCGGAACCGGGCCGTACGAGTGCCAGTATCTGGTCCGAACCATCAAGGCGCAGCTCCGTTACTTCCAGAGCCGCTACCAGACCTACGGTCGCCGGGTTCGTTTGGTTGCGCAGAAGTCCGGAGGGATAACGACGCCCTGCGGAGGTCGCCAGGGAGACGCGGCCGTATCCAAGATGGACCATGAGCCGTTCGCGTCGGTGCACTTGGGGGATGGGGCCTCATGCTATTTCGAGGCCATGGCTCGCGACTACAAGATCCCGGTGTTCGGATTGAACTCCGACGTCCCGCGGTCGATCTACGAGAACAACCGCCCGTACGTTTGGGGCTTCTTCCCCGACCAGGAGGCCGAATCCGCCTGGAGCGGTTCCTTCATCTGCAGGGTTCTCCGCGGACACAAGGCACAGTTTGCCGGCGACGCGAATCTCAAGACTTCCAAGCGTAAGTTCGGGTTGATCTATCCGGTGAACGCTGAGCGGGGGCCGGAAATGACGCGTCTCGCGCACTTGTTGCAGGACGACGTCAAGAAGGAATGCGGGATGACGTTTGATGACACCCGCCCCTTCGAGGCCGGCGGGACGGCGGGTGCCGGCGGCAAGGAGGCTCCCACGTTCATGGCGGCCTTCAAGCAAGAGGGAATCACCACCGTCGTGTGCTACTGCGTTCCGGTTCAGACGGAGCTGACGGTATCGACCATGCAGAACGCCGCGAACTCGGTCGACTATCACCCCGAGTGGTATTGGGACCACGCTAGTCGCATGTACCGGGCGATCTGGAACCAGACGTATGGGGATCCGAAGCAGCCGAGTTTCGGAGTGAACCACCACTGGCGGAATCCAGGGTTCCACTCCCAGTTCTGGTATCAGTCCTACCGGTCGCAGGAACCGCAAACCGAACCGAACGTCCGGTTCAACTTCGATATCTACCACCTGTTCCTGAACCTATTCCAGGCGATCCAAGCGGCGGGTCCGCGCTTGACGCCGGAAACCGTCGAACAGGGGATGTTCACCTTCCAGTATCAAGATCGGGACAACCCTTACGAGCCGATGGGCGGATACGGTCCGTACGGACCCAAGGCGGTTTCGTCCTACAACTTCGTCGACTCCGCGATGGGTTGGTGGTGGGACCCGACGGGGACACCTCCGGAGGGCAGGGCGGGAGAGGGATGCGTCCGGGTCATGAATCAAGGGCGGCGCTATTACGCCGGTGAGTGGCCGATCGGGGACAAGGACTTGTTCACCGCAGACGCTCCCTGCTCGCAGGACGACACGAAGCTGGCCGACACCGCCGGGTTCTAAGCGCGAAGGGACCGGTTCGCCCTCGGAATACGACGGCGTTAGCATGAATTGAGACTCGGAAACCCGGGTCGTCCCGCGGCACATCAGAGGATTCCATGAGCGAAGCAGCACGACGTCCGCCCCCCTTGGTCGAGCCGGCGCCGGATCTTTCCAACCAGGAGATCCGGCGGTACTCGCGCCACCTCATCATTCCCGACATCACCATCGTCGGGCAGCGTCGATTGAAGAACGCCAAGGTGCTTTGCATCGGCGCGGGAGGACTCGGTTCGCCGGTGGCGATGTACCTCGCCGCCGCGGGTGTCGGGACCCTCGGCTTGGTCGACTTCGACGTGGTGGACGAGACCAACCTTCAGCGTCAGATCATTCACGGTCAGACCGACATCGGGCGCAAGAAGCTTGACAGCGCGGCCGACTCGATCCGCGAGATAAATCCGGGCGTGAAGGTGATCAAGCACGATACGTTCGTGAGTTCGGACAACGCGCTGGACCTGTTTCGGGACTACGACTTGATCGTGGATGGGTCGGACAACTTCCCGACTCGGTATCTGGTCAACGATGCCTGCGTGTTGCTCGGAAAGCCCTACGTGTGGGGGTCGATCTTCCGCTTCGATGGGCAGCTTTCGGTCTTCTGGGCCGAGTACGGCCCCTGCTACCGTTGCCTTTTCCCTGAGCCGCCTCCGCCGGGCATGGTTCCGTCCTGCGCCGAAGGTGGGGTCCTGGGCATGCTGTGCGGGACGGTTGGTTCGCTGCAGACGACCGAGGCCGTAAAGCTAATCACCGGTGTCGGCGACTCGATGATCGGGCGGATGTTGGTCTACGACGCCCTCGAGATGAAGTTCCGCGAACTGAAGGTTCGCAAGGATCCTGAGTGCCCGGTCTGCGGGAAGAACCCCACCGTCACCGAACTGATCGACTACGAAGCGTTCTGCGGCGTGACCGAGGACGTTGCCCAGTTCGCGTCGCAACTCTCTCTGACTCCGCAGGAGTTGAAGAACCTCATCGACTCGGGCGAGGAAGTCGCGATCATCGACGTGCGAGATCATCACGAGTGGGAGATCGTGCATTTCGAGGGCGCGAAACTGATCCCGATGAACGAGATCGTGGCGCGCGCGAGCGAGATCCCTCAGTCGGGCAACGTCGTGGTGCACTGCAAGGTCGGCGCGCGCTCGGCGGAGGTCCTGCGGTGGCTGCATGACATTGGGTTGACGCACACCAAGCATCTTGCGGGCGGCATCGATGCATGGGCGCGCCAAGTCGACTCAACTATGCCCAGGTACTGAGCGGTCGCAGTTCTGCCTATTGGATCGCGCCGGTCTCGATTAGCCATGCGACGGTTTCGGCCAGCCCGTCCCTGAAATCGGGGTAGTCGAACTCGAATCCCAAGTCGCGGAGTTTGCGATTCGAGACCCAGATTCCGATGGTCAGATACGTGAGTTGACCGAGGTCGAGCACTCTGCTGCGGGTGTAGCCGGGGAACCGCTTCTCCAGTGCCGCAGCCGTCTTCGCGACAGCCACGACGAACTGCTGCCAAACCGGCAGCGGAACTCCCGGAATGAAGTGGACCCTGCGTCCGAGTAGTCCGGCTGCGGTCTCGAATGCTTCGCGGTGTGTGAGTAGGTAACCATCGGAGAGGTTGTAGTCCTCGCCGATCGATTCAGGCCTCTCGGACAGAAACACCGCCGCGCGCGCCACGTCTCGCACGTGGATATTGCCGCCGAACAAGAGGAACTTGCTCGCGGCCGGGTACACAGGAAGAACTCCCTCGGACAGCGCTATCAGCAATCCGGTAACACCGTACGTCGAGCCCGGACCGTAGACGGGGGCCGGCCTCACAACGGTCACGGGCAGGCCGTGGTCGCGGTGGTGGCGCCACACGATTTGTTCCTGCAGCCACTTGGAGCGGGAGTAGTCGTTCGAGAAGTACGTTCCCGCAGGCTTCTCTGCGTCCGTGTTCTTGGGCGTCGAGCGGTTCTCGGTCATCGGCTGGTTCGTGGGGTGTCGCTGCGGGCGACGGAACGTGGGGTCCTTTTGCCAGGGCCTGATCGCTTGATTCCACAGGAACTCGAGTGCGGAGCGGTGAGGTCGGCCTTCGAGGTGCGAGCCCGGGAAGTACGGGTGACCGTAGACGCCGCAAGTGGACCAGTGGATCATCCGCTCGATGCCGCCTTGTTGCGCGGCCGCCAGCAGGTTTGTGACCCCGTGGATGTTGACCCGTTCGAGCGCTTCCCAGGGGGCGGCGTAGTCGTACAGGGACGCCGTGTGGAATAGGCACCCGACGTCACCCCCGGCGAACAGCGGAGCCAGCGTTTCAGGGCGGGTTAGGTCCGACGGGACCCACTCGACGCCGTCTCGTTCGTAGTCGAGGTCGAGTATCCGGCGCCGAGTTGCCTCCTCGGGATGGTTGTGTGCGCAGGGAAGGTCGGTCGCTCGAACACGGCGTCCCTGCTGTACCAACTGTTTCACTAGATGGCTTCCGACGAACCCGCATGCCCCCGTGACCACGTCGATCTTCATGCACTCTCCACTCAAGTAGTGAGATTGGCGATGCTCGGCTCTCGCGTGCCGGATGGGCACTATAGGACGAGAGCGCGGAAAACCGACAATACGCACACGGGGCGGGTTGGACGAAAGCATTCCGAGTCGGATAGAAGGGATGCCGTGCCTTGTAGGCGCGCGAAGGTCCGGCAAGCCATGTCTCGGGGGCGGAGGACAACCACAGGGAAACGTCGAATCTAGGATCGCGATCGGATTCGCGTCGATGTCTGCGGCACGGCGGGATTCGAGAAGTGCACTGGCACGTCAGGGTTTCTCAGGGGAGCCGATGGACCCAACCAACCGCCAGGACCGTTTGTTTTTCCGTTTGCTTGCTGCGGCGTGCGCGCTAACGCTGGCATTCGGAGCGCTCATCGCCGGCTATTACGGTGATCTTGGCGCGCGCTCTGCTGCGGCACCCGTCGCAGGAGACGGGTTTGTCGACACCGGACCGCTTGATTCGACCGCCGCTTCCGGCGACGGTGGGACGGCCGGGGGTTCCGCGGCGGCAGCCAACTCGGGAGCGGTGCGCGGGGGTGCGCGAGAGGGGATCAATTCCCGGTCGCCCGACTCGAAGGCCGGAGTATCTCGCGGGTCGATCAAGATCGGCTCCATCTTCACCGAGACCGGGCCGTTCGACGGTCGGGCGGCTACCTACTCTGCGCGTGCGTACATCCAGATGATCAACGCTCAGGGTGGAGTCAACGGTCGCAAGATCGAGTTGATCTCCTACGATGATGGCTACGACCCCACGCAAGGGCTCAACGCCGCGCGGCGACTGGTCGAGCAGGACAAGGTCTTCGCCATCGTCGGCTGGCTCGCGCCGAACACTGAACCCGCTGCGAGTGAGTACTTCGCCAAGGTCGGCATTCCTGTAATCGGCGGGCTTGGGGTCCCCCAGGAGTTCGGTCATCGGAACTTCTTCCCTGTGAGTGGGAATTTCGCGAAAGCCGGCGCAGGCCTTGCGCGGTTCCCTTGCGAGGCCGGCGTAAAGCATCCGGCGGTTGCCGTCGTGAACTTGTCGTATTCCGATCAGATGATTGAGGGTTTCAAACGGGGCATCGCGCGTTGCGACGGCGTAGAGCCGGTGACGTACGAGAAGATCGACGCCACGGAGACCAACTACAACGCAAAAGTTCTCAATTGGCGCGCGATGGGCGCGGACTCGATTCTGGTCGGCCTCGACCCGATGAGTTACGTGCGGTTGTTCCAGGCACTGGCGCAGCAGAACTGGTACCCGCAGGTCTTCAGTTCCGGGTTCGCCGACAGCGAACGTAACGCGTACGTGTCGGACGTTTTGGAGAAGACGCACGCGATCAACCTCGAGAGCGAACTGCTCCCGTCGATTCACATGGATTTGCCCGGACCGCGACGCTACGTCGACAACTTGCATCGGTACTACCCCGGAACGACGATCGCAGCCCTGGCGGAGATGTCCTGGAGCGGAGCGCAAGTCTTCGTGGAGGGATTGCGGCGCGCAGGGGCCGAGCCGACGCGCGAGAGCCTGATTCGCGCGCTGGAGACCTTCCGAGAGGTCAAGCTCGACTTGCTGTCGCCGGTCACATACTTGCCTGAAGATCATGATGCGGTGCGTTGCATCGAGGTTCAGGAGTGGAAATCAGGGGGCTGGAAGGACGTTTACCCGGACTGGCAGTGCTGGGATTATGACGCCCGGTTCTACCCCATCAAACGGCCGCCGAAGTCGTTCGGATAGGCGCCTTGAACACCGGCCTGTTCTTGTCGTTGACGATCCTGGGGATCGTCAACGGAGCCATGTACGCCCTTGGGGCGATGGGCATTGTTCTGGTCTACAAGACGACGCGCGTATTGAACTTCGCTCACGGCGCGATCGGAATGGCGGCCACGTTCGTTGCGTATCAGTTCGCGAACCTATGGCACGTGAATGTCATGATCTCAGTTCTGATTGCGGTCGCGTTCTCGGTGCTGCTCGGCGGCGTCGTTGAGCGGTTCACGATTCGGCCCCTTGAAGGGCGGCCTCCGCTCGTGAAGGTCGTCGTCACTCTCGGGTGGCTGCTTGTGCTGACGAGCATTGTCGGGATCATCTGGGGTGCGAGCGCTTACCACCTGCCCGTGCAACTCGTCCCCAATGGGACAGTGCGGTTCCCCGGCGTATCAATCGACTACGCGGAGATCATCGACCTGGTTGTCGCCGGATTGTTGACAGTCGGGCTCGCATCCTTCTTTCGGCGCGCGCAACTTGGCGTCGCGATGCGGGCCGTGGCCGACGATCCCTCCACGGCTCGGATCCTAGGGATCAAGGTTGATCGCGTGAACGCCGCCGCATGGGCGATGGGAAGTGGGCTCGCCGCGATTGCGGGGATCCTGCTGTCGCAGAAGGGCAAGGTCCCGCTGGATACGTATTCGTTGACGCTGGTGGTCATCTTCTCGTTTGCAGCAGCTTTGAGCGGCGGGTTGGTGAGCCTTCCCAAGGCCTTCGCGGCGGCGATCGCGCTCGGCGTTGTACAGTCGGTCGCGCCGAGCTTGCCGGGGATCAAGCAGCTCAACATCATGGGTTTGGCCGACTTGCTGGCGCTCGGTGTCATCTTGTTCGCACTGCTTCGTCCGCGCTCGGCGTTGGTGCGGGCGGTGTCCCGAGAGGCGCCCGAGAGCGCCGGCGCGCGCCCTGCGCGACCGGCATCCGGTCGAAGCCCGGCGGCGCGGCGCGCGGCGGTCGTCGCGGGGATAGCTTTGGCGGCGGTTCTGCCGTTCGCGCTCAATGAGTACGGCGCTTACACGCTGTCTCAGATCCTCGTGTTCGCCATCGCTCTTCTCGGGATGACCTTGATCACCGGATTGCTCGGGCAGCCCTCGTTGATGCACGCCGAACTCATGGGGTTCGGCGGGTTCCTCGCGGGCGCCCTCATCGCGCATTCCGGTATCGGGTTCTGGGTGGCGCTTCCTCTGTCGGTTGCGGCCGGGTACCTGCTCGGCATGCTCGTCGGACTCCCGGCACTTCGCATCCGCGGACTTGCTCTGGCGGTTGTGACGCTCGCGATCGCGCGCGTGTTTGATCAGTTCGTCTTCACGCTCAACTGGTTCTCCGGAGGCGTCGGGGGTCGCAGAGTGGACCGGCCGTCGATTCCGGGACTCAACCTCGCGTCGGACCGGGTGTACTTCCAGGTCTTGCTCGTTGCCTTCGTGGGCGTCGTGATGGTCGTGCTTTCGGTTCGCCGAGGCAGGATCGGGCGGATGTTCCAGTCGATCCGCGATGCGGAGTCGGGTGCTGCGGCATCCGGAGTGGCGGTTACGCGTGCGAAGCTCTTCGGGTTCTCGTTGGCATCGGCGATCGCCGCCCTCGCCGGCGCGTTGGGGGCGGGCCTCGACCAGACGGTCACCATTCAGCAGTACCCGTGGACCAAGTCTTTGG
The DNA here is from genome assembly GCA_041658565.1 of Actinomycetota bacterium. Classification (NCBI taxonomy): domain Bacteria; kingdom Bacillati; phylum Actinomycetota; species Actinomycetota bacterium. The sequence continues at coordinate 13,045 of JBAZZY010000035.1, forward strand.
TTCTGCTTGCGATCCTTACGATCATGGGATCTTCGAGCATTCAGGGCACCATCTATGGGGCCGCCTTCATCGTGTTGTCGCCGCAAGTGCTGGAGGGGATTCCCGGACTTTCGTTCTTCCTCGGCAAAGAGGATCTGCGCCAGTTGGTCCCGCTGATTTCCGGTGGCGCATTGGTGCTGCAAACGATTCTGGCGCCGCAGGGGCTGGTGCCCACCGTCGGCGCTGCTTTGGCTGGTGCGCGCGCCCGGTGGCCTCTCGGTTCTTTGACGCATCGCGGAATCGCGAATCCGGCGGATCGCGGGCCGCAACTCGAGTTCGAACTCGAGGCCGCTGCTGAGGGGGTGTCCTAGCGTGGCAGTCCTGGAGGTCTCGGGTGTTTCGCTTGCGTTCGGCGGGTTGCAGGCGCTCAAAGATGTTAACTGTCACGTGAACGCCGGTGAACTAGTCGGTTTGATCGGGCCGAACGGCGCGGGGAAGACGACGCTATTCAACGTTGTGAGCGGGTTTCTTTCACCCGATCAGGGATCGTTGCGCTTCGCCGGGCGCGAGATCGGCGGTCTGGCGCCGGACGAGCGTGCCAGGCTGGGCATTGCGCGAACGTTTCAGGCGGTTCGCGTGTTCCACAGCTTGACGGTGGAGGAAAACCTGCTTGTGCCTCAGGATGCGCGCGACCCGGCAAGCTTTGCCGCGTCGATCCTTCGAATGCCTTGGGCGCTCGTGCAGGAACGCAAGTCGCGCGAGCAGGTGCGCGGAATTGTGCACCTGCTGGATCTGGGCTCGGTGCTGGATCGGCCCGCCGGTGATCTGCCGCTGGGCCTTCGCCGCAAAGTGGAATTGGGGCGCGCGCTGGCATCGAAGCCGGAGTTGTTGTTGTTGGACGAATCCGCGTCGGGAATGGACACTCGCGAAACGCAGTCATTCGCTGCGGACTTGTTGCGAATCCGCGATCTCCTCGGAACCACGATCTTGCTGATCGAGCACGACGTCGCGCTGGTGATGGGAATCTGCGATTACCTGTATGTGTTGAACTTCGGGGAGATCATGGCTGAGGGACGGCCGGCGGACGTTCGCGCCGACCCCCGGGTCGTGGAGGCTTACTTGGGCGTGGAAGCGGCAGAGGAGGCCAATGTCCCTGCTCGCGCTTGAGGAAGTCGGCGTGTCGTATGGGGTAGTGCGCGCGCTTCATTCGCTGACGCTGGAGGTCGGCGAAGGAGAGGTCGTCGCACTGCTCGGCGCGAACGGAGCTGGGAAGTCCAGCACTTTGCGCGCAATCTCGGGAGTCGTGCGGTGCGACCGGGGTGCGATTCGGTTCAACGGTGAGCGCGTCGATCGCCTCGCGCCTGAACGCATTGCGGTGCTTGGGATCGCGCACTTGCCCGAAGGGCGGGGGATATTCCCGACGTTGACTGTCCGAGAGAACCTTGCGATGGGAGGGTACGGAGCCGGTCTTGCGCGAAGCAGGACGGCGTCGGAGACCGAGCGGGTAACCACGCTGTTCCCGGTCCTGCGTGAACGGATGGAGCAACTCGGAGGGACGCTGTCGGGCGGGCAGCAGCAGATGCTTGCCGTCGCGCGCGCCCTCATGAGCCGGCCGCGATTGCTGATGCTCGATGAGCTGTCCTTCGGTTTGGCGCCGACGCTCGTTCAAGAGCTGTTTGCCTATGTCGCAGACATCGCGCGTGAAGGCACGGCGGTCTTGCTCGTGGAACAGTTCGTCGCGCAAGCATTGCGCCTTGCCTCGCGCGCGTACGTGCTCGAGAAAGGACGGGTCGCCTTCGAAGGAGGCGCGAAGGACCTCGCGGCGCAGGGAACCGGTACCTATTACCTGGGACGCGAAGCCCGTGCGCCCGACGCGGCGCTCTTGGATTCCGCCCGGAACGAGCCGGTGACGGTGGGAGTCCCCGGAGGGCTGTGGAGAGATCTGGAGATCGCTGCCGCGAAGGCGGGGCGGAACCCGAGCGACCTTGTGCTCGACGCGGTTCGTGCGGCAGCCGCGGGCATCGGCGGCGGCAACGGCAGAGCAGCGCGCGTACCCAAGAAAGGGCGAGGACGATGAGACGAATGCGATGGGATCGTGCGCGGCGCGCTCGAATTGCGCGCGCCGGCGTCCTGGGGGTTGTCGTCTGCGTCGCAGCCGCCGTTCCGCCCGCGGCAGGGTATACGCCCCCGCTGGGAACCTACGGCGGCGCGGTCGTAGCGATGGCGATTTCGGTGAGTGGGGAAACGAACCAGTTCTCCGGCTTACCTGCGTTGCTAAGTGTTCCGTATGTGACGGCTGTGCTCGAGTCCAGTCCTGCCGGGGTCGCGTCGGCGACGGTATTCGACTTGGGGCCTCTAGGACAGGCCGGCGTTGCAACCGGGAACCAGTATGCCTTTGACTACGGGGCCCCAGAGCAGATGCGACTGTCGCAGCCTCAATATGCGACGGCGCGGTATCCGGGGAAGCCCGAGGAGGTAAGCCGAAGCTCCGTGGGCGGCGCCGATCCGTCGGGCGCTGGTAGCGCTGAGGCGGCCTCTGCCTCGGCCGCGGCCGCGGCCGACAAAGTTGAAGCGCGTGCGGAGGTTGCGGGCGCGCGGATGCTGGCTCCCGCAGGGTCGCCGTCGCCGGGGGGTGCACAGGCTTCCCCGTGGATCGTGCGCGGCGAGGCTTTGTCGTCGACGGGGCGGATCGTGGCGACGGCGACGCACATCTCGTACGAGGCGAAGACGTCGGCGTCGGACCTGGAGGCACTCGGAGGACTGATTCGAATTGGGTCGATGCGATCGCTGGCGCGCGCCACCATGGGGGTCGACGGAACGGCGACCGAGTCTGAGCTCGTGGTCGGCGGGGTCTCCATTGCAGGCGTCCCAGTGGTGATCACGCAGGATGGGCCCAAGGTCGCCGAAGAGGGGATTCCCGGCGGACCCGATGGGCTGCGTGATGCGCGCGCGCGCCTGCGTGAAGCGCTGGCTCCATCGGCAGTCGACGTGCGGGTGCTGGACTCGGAACGTCGGGAGGCGCGGACCGAGACGGGGTCGCTCGAAGCTCGCACTATCGTCGGCGGTATCCGGATTGGGTGGACTACTCCGTCCCCCAACGCGTCGGTTCCCGCACAGCGATTCGCAGTTGTTCTGGGTGGCGCTGATGCCGGAGGTCACGCGGAGTTGCCGGACGAGATCGCACCTGGGACGACGCATGTGCCTTCCATTCGCGGAGGCGATCAACTCCCTGCGTTCACCTTCGCCCCGACCCCCTCGCCGACGCTCGCGGTTCCGCCGGCGGATGCCGATGACGACGAAGTGCGGGTTCTCGGTACGTCGGTCGCCGGGAAGTCGCATCGTTCCGGTGGTGGGTTGCTCGCGATGTTTGCGCTGTGGAACGTCGTCGTGGTCGCGGTGCTTGTGAGCGCCCGTCGGCGAGGGATGGCGGCTGCACGATGAAACCGCGTCTGGAGCGGACGGTGGTGTGCGGTCGCTGCGGGCTGGACTTCGATCCGGTTTACGCCGGCGCGGCATGTCCGCTGTGCGGCACCTCCGTATCTCTTCCGCCGGAGCGAGGCACGTTGCCGCTTGAGGTTCGCCTAGCTCAATGGGCAGGCGGTGGCGGGCGGGTCCAGTGGGCGGGAGTCGCTGCGTTCGTCGTGCTGAGTATCACTCTGTTCGCCATCGCTGCGGGATCTTATTATCGGCAGTAGATCAAACGGGAGGGCGAGGCTCGTGGAGCCCCCGGCAGGGCCGGGATCCGGCGGTGTCGTGCGCGCGCGCGTTTGCGTGGTCGGCCGCGTCCAGGGCGTCTTCTTCCGCGCGGCGATGGCTCAGGAGGCACGGAGGGTTTCCCTAGTCGGATGGGTGCGCAACAGCCCCGACGGCAGCGTTGAAGCGGAGATCCAGGGCGCGCGGTCGAACGTCGAAGCCGTGATCTCATGGTGCGGCACCGGCCCGCCCGCGGCTCGGGTGGACGAGGTGGAAGTGCAGTGGGAGCCCCTGAAAGGGAAAGAGGACGCCTTTCTCATAGTTTGAAGGTTTGAAATGGCCGGTTTCCCGCTCTTTGACGCATCTGAGTCTTTGACGCTATAGAAGTTTCCAGGCGAGAATCTCTTGGAGGCCCTTCCAGAAGATTTTGGCCTGGGATATAGTTGGCTGTAACCCCGGGACAGGTAAACCTTGTCTTGGCGTGAGAGCCTCCCAATCCGCAAGGAGGACGCATAAATGGCGAAGGCGCTGTACGGATTCCTGGGCGAGCCGCGCGCGTCCATGCTGCTCAAGCAAGCCGCCGATCTCCAGCGACGAGTTCGCGATCTCGAGAAGGAACTTGAAGCGGCCGAGGCCGAGATCATCACGCTTCGCGCGATCGTTGAGTCCAAGGTCGAGCCTAAGAAACTGGAAGAGGTCCGAGCGCTCGCGTAGTTCTTGAGTTCGAAGCAACGTTTGTTTGCGGCCACCTTCGATCGGTGGCCGCATCGTTTTCTCCCGGCACGTTCCTGCCTCGAACGAGGCACAGCGACCGCGTGTTAGCATTGCGCGTGTTTCTCCGGCGCCTTGCGATCAAGGGCTTCAAGTCCTTCGCGGATCGAACGGTTTTCGACTTCTCTCCAGGAGTCGCCGTTATCGTTGGCCCGAACGGGTCCGGTAAGTCCAATCTCGTTGATGCCATCGCGTGGGTGCTGGGCGAGCAGGGGGCAAAAACCCTGCGCGGCGGAAAGATGGAAGATGTCATCTTCGCCGGGACCCCCAAGCGCCCGGCTCTCGGTCGCGCGGAAGTCGAACTGACGATCGACAACTCCTCGGGCGTGCTCCCGATCGATTTCACTGAAGTCACGATCAGCAGGACGCTTTTCCGTACCGGTGAGAGCGAGTACGCGATCAACGGCGTCACGTGTCGATTGCTGGACGTGCAGGAGTTGTTGAGCGACAGCGGTATCGGCCGCGAGTTGCACACGATCATCGGTCAGGGGCAACTCGACGCCGTTCTGTCGGGGTCCCCGGCCGACCGCCGCGCCGTGCTGGAGGAGGCCTCGGGTCTACTTAAGTACCGCAAGCGCAAGGAGAAGGCCGTTCGCAAGCTTGAGCGCGTCGACTCCGACATCGAGCGACTTGGGGACGTGATCGGGGAGTTGCGTCGGCAGATCCGGCCGTTGGAACGCCAGGCTGAAGTCGCCAAGCGCGCGTCCGAGATAGAAGCCGAATTGCGAGACGTGAAGTTGAAGGTGTGGGTGCTGGACTACGGCACCGTCACCGGAGAAGAGGACGCCGAGGCCGAGCGCCGCGCCGCGCAGGAAGTGGCCGCGTTCTCGCGCGCGCTCGCCGAAGCGAATGCCCGGGTCGAAGCCTTGGAGCAAGATCTCGCACGCGCCTCGCGCGCCTCCGAGGCTGTGCTTGGGACCGAGTATCGCCTGGCCGGCATCCGGGATCGTTTTGTTGCGCTGGCCCGCTTCGCCGAAGAGCGTCGTCGGCACCTGGAGGACTTGGCTGCGCGTGAACCGCGCGGCGAGGCTCCGACCGAGGAGGAGATGTCGGAAGCCGACGCTGCTGTGACCGACGCTTCCGAGAAGCGTGTGAGCGCGCAGGAAGAGGCGCGTCGCGCCGAGGGTGAGCGCGCAGCGGTGCAGTCGGCGCGCGAGGAGGCGGCGCGCGCGCGCGAGGAGGTAGTGCACCTGCACGGCGAGCGCTCGGCGTTGCGCGCTTCGGTGGAAGGTGGGGACGATGAGCGTCGCCGTCTGGAAGAGCGACGACGGATCGCGCAGGAGCAGGCTGCGGCCGCTGCATCCGGACTCGTCGAGGTGCGCAAGGAACTGGAACTGCTTGAAGAAGAGGAGGCCTCGCTCGGTGCGTTGCTCGACGAGGCCGAGGCTCGTCGTGACGCTCGCCGAGTGCTCGTCGACGAGGTGATCGAGCAGGAGCGAACGGCCGAGCGCGTGGCCGGGGCGTTGACCGCGCGCGCCGCACTGCTCCAAGAAGAAGTTTCGCGGCTGACGGATCCGGCAGCGATCTTGTCGGGAGCTTCGGGAATTCGGGGCCGGCTTCACGACGGGTTGCGCGCGTGCGCAGGCTACGAACGCGCGCTGCACGCGGCGCTCGGCCCGCTTGCCGACGCGGTCGTGTCCTCGTCGCGTTCGGATGCGGTGTCGGCCGTGAAGAAGCTGAAGACCGAGGACGCTCGCGTGGTGATCGCCATCCCCGGTGCACCTGCGCGGGCACCGGTTCCCGCGGGTTTGCGTTCACTTGGCGAAGTTGTCGAATCCTGGGGTACACACGACGCTGTGGCGCGCGCGGCGGTCGCCGGGATCGTGCTGGCCGAGACGCTCGACGAGGCTGCCGAGGTTCACGCGCGCCATCCCGCGGTCACGGTCGTGACGACAGACGGCGACGTGCTGGGTCCCAGCTCGATCGAGGGTGGTGCGCCGGTAGACGCGCGCAACCCGCGCGAGGAACTTCGCCGGACCGCCGAGGATGTTGCCCGGGTCACCGACGCTTTGGAAGCTGCGCGCCGGGCCACCGAGCACGCTCGCGCCGACCTCGAGGTTTTGGCGCGCGAAGTTGCCGTTCTGGACGAGCGCATGAACTCGCTCGACGCCACCGTCGCCGGCGCCACCGAGCGACTCGGTCGCACGGAGGCGGACGCCGCAGCGTGCGCGCGTGAGGACGGCGTCCTCGCCGGGCGGATTGCGGAGGTCGTGGCTCGGCAATCCGCCGATGCCGAGAAGCTGAAGGCAATCGAAGAACGTTTGTCGCGGGCCGTCTCGGCCGAGCCTGCCGTGGATGCCGCGACGCTTGCGCAGATCGAACGGATGGCAGCGGATCGGGCTTTGCGCCTGGGCGAGGCGACCGAGCGGGAGCGTGCGGCAGGCGCCGCGCTGTCTGCTTTGCGTGAACGCGCGCGCCGGGTTGCCGAGGAACGCGCGCGCTGGGAGGCCGGCCGCACGAAATGGCTTGCCGGGGCCGCGCGCGCGGCGTTGGTCGAATCCGCGGCGCGCACCGCGGCCGACCGGACGGCCGCGTGGGCCGAGATCGCTCGCGAAGAGCGCGCCGGAGGCGAAGGGCGCCGGCGTGAACTTGAGGAGGGTCTTACCGTCGGACGCACGCAGCGGCGTGACGTGGAGTCCGCGCTCGAAGAGGCGCGCATGCGGGCACATGAGGCCGACCTTCGCCGGGCCGAGCGTTCACACAGGATTGCGGCACTCGTACAGAAACTCCGCGACGAACACGATCTCGGTCCCGAGGAGGCCACCGAAGCCGTGCGTCCGGACCCCGAGGAGGGCGAGGAGTTGCGCCGCCGTGCTTCGACGCTGGAGCGCAGGCTGGGCTTGCTCGGCCGCGTGAACCCGATCGCCATGGAGCAGTACCAGGGCATGGTCGATCGGCACGCGTTCCTCACCGAGCAGGTCGGCGATTTGAAGCACAGCCGCAGAGATCTCATGTCGGTGGTGGCGGAGGTAGACAACAAGGTCGTGGAGATCTTCAGCGAGGCGTTCACTGACGTTTCTCGGGAGTTCACCGCCGTGTTTTCTCGGTTGTTCCCCGGCGGCGAAGGCAAGCTCACGCTCACGGATCCGGACGACGTGCTGAATACCGGAATCGAAGTTGAGGCGCGCCCGGCCGGCAAGCGAGTGAAGCGCGTGTCTTTGCTGTCGGGTGGGGAGCGCGCGCTTACGGCGGTCGGACTGCTGTTCAGCGTCTTCCGCGCGCGCCCGTCGCCTTTCTATCTACTCGACGAGGTTGAAGCGGCGCTCGACGACGTGAACCTGCACCGGTTCCTCGCCCTGGCATCGGAGTTCCGCGACACGGCGCAACTCTTGATCGTCACGCACCAGAAGCGAACGATGGAAATCGGTGATGCCCTATACGGGATCTCGATGGGATCCGAAGGTGTGAGCAAGGCGATCTGCAAGCGCCTTGAGCTTGCAGATGTCTCGGAAGTGTCGCTCGCCGAGTCGTAGCGCTCTGGTAGGCTTCGCGCTCGCATGATCGACGGCTCCGGGCCCGCAACGGCCATTCTCCTTCTGATTCTGATCCTTGGGATCGTCGCGCTGGCGACTGGGATCATCCTTGGCGCGCGCAGACGCCGGCCGTTGGAAGAAGCGCCCCCCGAGGTCGAAGAGGCGGCTCCCGAGGTCGAAGAAGCGCCCCCCGAAGCGCCCCCCCCGGTGCAAGCCCTCCCGGAGGTCGCCGAGGTGCCGCCTCCGGTGGAACCGGTCGAACCCGAACCTGAACCTGAACCCGAACCCGTTCCGGTCGAGGCGCCGCCCCCGCCGGTGGAGATCCCTGCGCGCGGCCGGGTCCGTTCAATCGGGGCTTCGATTCGTCGCTTGTTCGGTGGATCGTCCCTGACGCCCGAGCAGTGGGAAGAACTCGAGGAAGTCTTGCTGCGTGCCGACGTCGGCGTGGTCGCGACCGGGCGGATTGTTGCGGCGTTGCGCGCGCGCGCCGACGTGAGTGACGGGATGCAGGCACTGCGAGCCGAACTTCTGGACGTGCTCGGGACCCCCGATCGCGCACTTGCGCGTAAAACCGACGGTGTAACGGTGTGGCTGGTGACGGGCGTGAACGGGGTCGGCAAGACGACCACGATCGGCAAGCTCGCCTCGCAACTCACGCGCGCCGGATCCTCGACGGTGCTTGCCGCCGCGGACACGTTTCGCGCGGCTGCCGACGAGCAGTTGCAGCGTTGGGCCGAGGCAGCCGGCGCCGAGATCGTCAAGCATTCCCCCGGAGCAGACCCCGCGGCCGTGGTGTTCGACGCGGTTGCCGCTGCGCGCGCGCGCGGCGCCGACGCGCTCATCGTGGACACCGCCGGGCGGCTCCAGAACAAGCGGAACCTGATGGAGGAACTCACCAAGATCCGGCGGGTTCTTGAACGCGAGTCCGGGCCTCCGGACGAGGTTCTGCTCGTGCTGGACGCGACGACGGGTCAGAACGCGATCGCGCAGGCGCGCGCGTTCTCCGAGGCCGTCGCAGTCACGGGATTGATCCTGACCAAACTCGACGGTACGGCGCGCGGTGGGATTGTGATTGCCGTGCAACAGGAACTCGGTATCCCGGTCAAGATGGTCGGCCTCGGCGAAGGCATCGACGACCTCGCGCCCTTCGATCCTGAAGTTTTCGTCGACGACCTCCTGCGCGCCTGAGCAAACCGCAAGGCCTCCGGTTCGCGACTTCCGTGGGGTACCCGATGGCGCTGGTTGTCGCAACTGTGTGTTCAGTCGCAGCCTGGGGACGTATGATCCCATCAAGGGGGAACTCCATGGTGGAAGAGCCCAACGTGCAGTCGGAAGGGACTCATGCCTTCCCGTCTGCGGTATTCGATGTCGTTGCAATTGTTGCATCCGCGGGCGGGCTCCAGGCCCTCACCGCGGTTCTCTCCACTCTTCCGGTCGACTTTCCGGCCGCGATCACGGTGGTGCAGCACCTTGATCCTAGCCACCAAAGCCTGATGGCCGACATCCTGAGCCGTCACACATCCCTCCCTGCAAGAGAGGCCACAGAAGGTGCTCGGCTCGAGCCGGGAACGATCTACATCGCGCCGCCCAACCGCCACCTCCTGATTAACCCGGACGGAACGATTTCACTTTCACAGGCGGCGTTGGTGCACTTCGTTCGGCCCTCGGCCGATCTCTTGTTCGAGTCGGTCGCCGCGAGCTACCGTGAGCGCGTGGTCGCCGTTGTGCTGACTGGGACAGGTAGTGACGGGGCGACGGGAGTCGAAGCGGTGAAGAAGATGGGCGGCACGGTTATTGCCCAGGACCAGGAGTCGTCGGACTTCTTCGGGATGCCGGGCGCTGCCATCCAAACCGGCTGCGTCGATTTCATACTCCCCTTGGCCGAGATCACCTCGGCATTGGTGAAGCTTGTTATGGAGGGACACGAGTGACTGAGCATCTCGACGAGGAACTCGAAGCTCTTCTTGAGTACCTCAAGCATTCGCGCGCGTTTGATTTTACCGGGTACAAGCGGTCGACTTTGTCGCGCCGACTACGGAAACGGATGGGCGACGTGGGGATCGCGTCGTTCGGCGAGTACGTCGATTATCTCGAGGTTCACCCGGATGAGTTCGCCGTTCTCTTCAACACGATCCTGATCAACGTCACGCATTTCTTCCGGGACAAGGCGGCGTGGGACACGCTCGCAACCGACGTGATCCCCCAGATCATCGCGTCGAAGGGTCCGCAAGAGCCTATCCGTGTTTGGAGCGCCGGTTGCGCATCAGGTGAGGAGCCCTACAGCATTGCGATCACCCTCGCCGAGGCGCTTGGTCCCGAGGCTTTTCGGGAGCGCGTCAAGGTCTATGGAACCGACGTTGACGAAGAGGCGCTCACGCAAGCCCGTCAGGGTAGTTACACGTCGAAGAATCTGGAGGACGTCGGACCCGGGTTGCGCGACCGGTACTTCGTCCAGCAAGGCGATCGCTTCGTGTTCCGGGACGACCTTCGGCGGTGCATCATCTACGGGCGGCACGATCTCGTGCAGGATGCGCCGATTTCTCGGCTGGACATCGTCCTGTGCCGTAATCTGTTGATGTATTTCAATTCCGATGCCCAATCCCGCATCCTCGATCATCTGCATTTTGCGCTGAACGACGCGGGCGTTCTCTTCCTCGGCAAGGCCGAGATGCTTCTCGCTCACAGCGATAGGTTCTCACCACTGGACTTGAAGCACCGCATCTTCAAGAGCATTCCGGCGCCGATCCCCAGGCGTCGCGCGCCGGGCATGCGAGGGGTGGACGCATTGACCGTTGGAGACCATGTCGCGCGACAGGTTCGGCTGCGCGACGCCGCCTTTGAGGTGGCGCCGGTGGCGCAAATCGTCGTTGACGTGGACCAGATTCTCATCCTTGCCAATGATCAAGCCCGGTCGTCCTTCAATGTAGCTGCACGCGATGTCGGCCGTCCGCTTCAAGACCTGGAGATCTCGTACCGACCGGCGGAACTTCGCTCGCGAATTGAGCAGGTGTTTGAGGAGCGGCGGACCGTCACCATCGCAAACGTCGAACGTGCGACGAAATCCGGCGACCTCCAGACCTTCGATGTTCGCGTCGCCCCGATCATGGACGGTGAGGGAGGTCTCCTGGGTGCCTCGGTCATGTTCACGGACATGACGCGCATCGATCGGATGCAGGAGGAGATTCAGCGTTCGACGCAGGAACTCGAAACCGCGTACGAGGAACTCCAGTCGACGAACGAAGAACTTGAGACGACGAACGAGGAGTTGCAGTCCACCGTCGAGGAACTTGAGACGACGAACGAGGAGTTGCAGTCCACGAACGAAGAACTTGAGACGACGAACGAGGAGTTGCAGTCCACGAACGAGGAACTGCAGACCATCAACGACGACTCGCGGATCACTTCCGACGAACTGAAGCGACTCAACTCGTTCTTTGAGTTGATCCTCATGAGCGTTCGCGTCGGCGTTGTCGTCGTGGATCGCGATCTGCAGATCCGTGTCTGGAATAAGTGGGCCGAAGATCTGTGGGGCCTGCGAACGGAAGAAGTGCTCGGTCGGAGACTGGGCGATCTGGACATCGGATTGCCGATGGATGATTTAGCCCCTGCCATCCAGTCGTGTTTGTCGGGGACCACGGCACATGAAGTGATCATCGTCCCGGCACTGAACCGCCGCGGACGCAGGATCATCTGTCGGGTCGGACTTGCGTCGCTCGCCGGTATTCGCGAGTCGGGGGTCGTCGTGATGATGGAGGAAACAGACGCCGTTGGCGACTCGCCGCCGGACTAGGTCATTGACGCCCGGCGATGGGCGTAACGCGAGGTTCCGTGCCAAGAGATGATGGATTGCGTCGGAGGCTCCAGGGCGCGCGCAACGCGCTCGAGGCTTTGCGTGAGCGTGGACTGGGCGGCGACCCCAAGCATTCGCCGGCTGAGGTGTTCCACGTGTTATACGCGACGATGGAGGGGGACTGCCCCCGATCTGGTTGACTCGTAGCTTGTGAGCCTTTCACGCTGCAAGGGCTCCTTCGTACACGGCCTCAAACTCTACGGGAGTTAGCCGCCCGAGGCCGCGTTGGCGGCGGCGGCGGTGG
>JBAZZY010000036.1 GCA_041658565.1 Actinomycetota bacterium
CTCTCGGCTCATAGCCAGCTTCGGCCTGCCCTACCGCGTTCTCCCTCCAAAGCCCCTATCCCGGTGCGGTGACGCTACCATCACCGCGATGGATCGAAGCCTTGGGCATTTTCATACCGATAACTCGTCGCTCGACCCGACCGACTTCGCCGGCTGCTCAGCCGCCAGGACGTTAACTAGTCGAAGCGCTTCTCGAAGGGGGTAAAGTCGCGGACCCTGCCACGCTGAGACGAGCGATCGAGAGTCACTCCCGCGAATGGGGTGCGCGGGTGGAATCGACTCCGGATGAGGCGCTCATTTATGTGGACCCGGGGGCTCCAGACGCAGGCACGCGTGTCCGCTTGGTGGATGGGATGTTCATTGTCGCAAGGTCGGACCCTGATCTCGGCTGGGTCGAGGTTGAGTCGACGTCCTATGGGGAGGCGTGGGCTTCGATAGTGTCATTCCGTCGGGGCCATGCCCGCAGGCTACTTTCCGGTTGGGGTGCGTGGACACTGGTTGGGGTAGTCGCTGCGCTTGGTGTGTGGGTGGACGCGTCTCCACGGTGGCTTGATGAGGTGCTCTGGCGGGGTCCGTTGATCGTTGGCTGCGTTCTCTGGTTTACGCGCATTCCCTTCCGCCAGCCCTATGTCGGCTTGTTCGCTGCCATTGGTCTGTGGTCCCTGAGCCTGGTCATATCTCAGGCGGTAGGACCGTCGGACTGGGGACTTGCCATCGGCGTGTCTGTGTTCGTGGTCTGTGCGGCGGGCTTTGTGGGATCTGAAGGGCTTAGGATTCCGGGCATTGCGGTTGCGCACTTAGACCCGAACCCCGAGCACGCGGCCTCACGGGTGGTGCGTTGGGAGCAAGGGGTCTGATCGGGGACATGGGTGACACTTCAGTCCAGGGACATGGGTGACACGGTGATTCAGGCGAGCAAGACGGTGGCTGGTCCACCGAAAGGCGGATGCGCCAGTTGGTGGTTGTTCCGCCGCCCACCCCGTTTCCTGTTTCATTCCGCCCTCGTACCCGGTGCCGCCATTCTCCTTTGGAATGCCAGCCTTCCAGGCTTCTCGCCACTGTACTTTGCGGGCATCTTGTTGTCGGGCCTGGGCGCGATCGTCTGGGCGATCCGGTTGGTCGGGCGCGTCGTGTCATCGCGCAAGGAATGCGCGAAGCAGGGTCTTCGCGGGTATGCATGGTTCGCGGTCGCGCCCGTCGCGGGGCTCCTTGTGCTGGCCCTTAACTACTCCAACGTTCCGCTCAGGGTTCGATGGACGATTGCGAAGGGAGATTTCGTGTCCGTTCTCAGGTCGGCGCCCCCTCCGACTTCGCGGACTGAATGGGAGGACTTCGTTGCGCCGGCGCGAATTGGAACGTACAAGATTCCGAAGGCAGTCCGGGTGGGGGATGGAGTGATCTTCTTCGAGTCGACCGGAAACCTGTTCGATGACGCGGGATTTGCCTACTTGCCGACAGGGCCGTTTCCGGAGATTGACACCGGCTGGTTCGAGAACCCGCAGTACTTCGCTCTCGGGGGCGGTTGGTATGCGTGGACAGCAAGCTGGTAAGAGGCAAACGCGGTTCAACTCGCGGCTACAACGGACCGTTCGCCCGCTGCGCGGGCGTCCGGCCGCTGAGCCGCCAAGTCGTTAGGCGTCTTGGCGGTGCGCAATCCAAAGCAAGAAGTCGCCCTCCGCCGGATCATTGTGTCTGCCGAATCGAACGCGGCGATTATTGGCCTCTTCCTGTTCGGGTCCTGGCGAACTCCCGCGGCCGATAGTTGGAGCGATCTCGATTTGCTGGCGGTGTTGTCGACGGATCCAAGCGCCGACGAAAGGGCGCTTGATTGGTTACCTGATCTTGGCCGTCGGTTCGTCCTCCAGCAAGAGCGAGATGACCGCGGCGTTCTTAGCCGAGCGGTCTATGAGGACGGTCTATGGCTCGATGTCCTCAGCGTGTCACTGGAGTCCATCCATCGGATCAAGGAATGGCGAGGCGTCCCGTTCCATCGTCCCCCTGCGGCGCTGATCGCTTGTTCCGATGAACTCCGGAAACTTGTTGAGACTGCGAAGCCAACCGAACCGAATCACTCGGTCGATCAGATCAGAGAGGCGATTGAGCGGGCAAAGTTCCTCGCTGTTCAAGCCCTGAAAAGCCACGTCCGCGGCAAGGCTCTGGTCGCTCGTCACCTTTCACTGGAACTTTGGCAGGAGTACCTGGTCGTACTCATGGTCGCTCGTGAACTCGACGGCGGATTCACGGAGCCCTCTTCGGCGGTGATGGAACTGGCGCCGCCGCTACCCGACAGCGTGCTGTCAGCGGTCAGGGCCTGCGATGAGGTAGCAAGTGACATACTGCCTGGATACTTGGCGATGGCGCCGGTGATTGAAGGACTTCGGGATGCAGCGAACGCCTAACTCGCGGCTACAACGGACCGCCCGCCCGCTTCGCGCGGCCGCGGACCGCTGAGCCGCCAAGACGTTGAACGGACTGAGGTAGACATGGGTTCCGGATCTGTGACTTACGGGCGTACGAGACGATTGCCCGCTGTTCTCAGAGCCGCTGTTGGCGCTGTGGCGGGCGTTCTTCTCATCTCGCAAGGGGGTCAGATCTTCGCCGCGCCGGTCACCGTCCCCGCGCTGTGCTGGTCCATCGCGTCAGCGCACACCCGAAGCGCTCGGATCCTGTTGTCCGTCGTTCTCGCACTCACTTTGGCGGTGCTTGGATGGTTCCTCGTATATCTGCTCGTCAAGGAACGGCAGCCTTGGATCGTCCTGGGACCCGCCGTGGCGCTCGCGGCCGGAATAGGCTTGTCGTTGCGCCTATCGGCGCGGTTCCCTCGGCCCATGTCGAATCCGGCACAATGATGGACAGCAGGTGCCGTTCAACTTGCGACTGGAGCAGACCGTCCGCCGCTTCGCGGCGTCCGGCTGCTCAGCCGCAGGATCGTTCTACGGACCGAGAGTCGTGACTTGACGCTGGAGGACTTCATCGAGTTCCGGCGCCGCGGCATCGCCAGCCGTATCCTCGACCACGCGGAGGAGGTGGCGGCGTCGCGTTCCTCGATCGTGGGGATCGGCGTCGGACTCCATCCCGGCTACAACGCGGCACAACGTCTGTACGTGAAGAGGGGATACGTACCGGACGGGCTCGGAGTCACCTACGACGACCGTTACGTGAAGGAAGGCGAGCAGGTCCACATGGACGACAAGCTTGTTCTCCACTTCCTGTGAACGGAGCTCGGCTCAGAACGTGATCGCCGCAGCCGCCGCAAGGCTCTTGCGACCGGCAACCCGCAGGGTACGAACGAACCGTTGCCGTGAGGTCCGGCTGGTAGACTGAGGGTATGGAACTGCTGGATCGGATCGTCGTGGAGCCGGACGTTCGGTTCGGGAAGCCATGTGTGCGCGGGATGCGCATCTCGGTTGGGGATGTGCTCGGCTACCTCGCTGGGGGCATGTCTGAGACAGAGATCCTGGCGGATTTCCCTCAACTCACGCACGATGACATCCGGGCGTGCCTAGCCTACGCGGCAGAACGCGAGCGCCGTACCCTCACCAGCCCCGCCGCCTGAGATGGCTCGACTGCTCTTCGATGAACCGCTTTCCGAGCGGCTTGTGAGGTACTTGCCGACGTGTTCCCCGGCTCCCTGCACGTCCGACCGCTCGGGCGCGGAGGTGCCGGAGACGGAGCAGTCTGGGACCTTGCCCGCGAGCATGGGTGCATGGTCGTCAGCAAGGACGAGGACTTCCATCGGCTAGCCGTGTTGCGCGGCGGGCCACCGAAGTTCATCTGGATCCGCTTGGGCAACTGCCGAACAGATGACATCGCGCAGCTACTCCGACGGCATAGCGAGGACATCGCTCGGTTCGATCAACAGGACGTGGCCACCGTGCTGGAACTAGGTTGATCTTGAAACTCGAGCCGTTTCGCCGCCGACTGGTGCGGTGTTGCGTTAACTGCAACCGGGATCGGGGTCTGGTTCATCATGAGGCGTGAAACCTCTGAGGGCGATACGTGATGGTCGGCGATGCGCAAATGAACTCCGAATGTCGTGGTGGTTGCTGCAGGCGCTGGACCCGGCCGGCTTCGCCTTGTGCGGTTCAGTCGCAGGACGTTAGACGGCCGTGAACGAGATTCAACTCCCACAAGGGCGGGTCAATGCGGGCGTCGTGCGCGTCGGCGACACGGTTCGTCGGCCGACGGGGCCATGGACGCCGACCATCCACGCGTACCTCGATCATCTCGAACGCCGGGGGTTCGCGGGCGCGCCTCGTGTTCTCGGGACCGACGAGGAGGGCCGCGAGATCCTCACGTTCATTGAGGGTGAGGTTCCGCACGATGCGGACTGGAACCCGGGGATGCCGAACCTGTGGCCCGAACATCTTCGCGGGGGCGAGACCCTCCGTGCGGCTGGGGCGATGCTCAGAGCGCTTCACAATGCGTCGGCCGGGTTCGTTCCTATCGATCCGGTGTGGCGTGAGCACGGCACCCCGATGCGGCCTGACGAGATCGTGACGCACGGCGATGTCGGTCAACACAACACCGTCTACCGAGATGGCATGGCGGTCGCGTTCATCGACTGGGACGGCGCGATGCCCAACCTGCCGATCCTCGAGTTCGGGAAAGCGGCATGGAGCTTTGTGCCGCTGGGCGAGGATCGCGTCAACCGCAACGGCGGCTGGCCGACAGCCGAGGAGATGGTCGAGCGGTTGGTCGTTTTCTGTCGCGCGTATGGAGAGACCCGCCGCTCTGTCATCCGGTGGGCCCTGCAGCACAGCAGGCAGCGCGGGGTGGAGAAACTCCGCTACTGGAAGCTGAATGCCGCTGAGGCGGCGGAGGCCCTCGATGTGATCGCGCGCGATCTGCGATGGTTCTCGGAACACGAGGACACCATCACGCGGGCGCTGGATTAACCTCGTCTTGCCAGGAGAGACGTTGCCGCTATGTCGGTTCTGAACCCGGCGCAGGAACCGGCCGCTCGGCCGCGAACGGGCGGCGCTGACGCGCAGGGTCGTTCGGCAGAAGGAGATGACATGCCAGACATGAAGCTTCACGGACAGGCCATGCTCGACTACCTCGCGGGCGACGCGAATGCCCAGTGCGTTCTTCGTCGGGACGACGGTTTCGCCTATCCACCGATCTACGCGAAGCAGTTCTTCTATCCCGATGGTCTGCCCGAACTCGACCGTCTGGCCGTTGAGCAGTGTTCCGGACGCGTGCTCGACATCGGTGCGGGAGCGGGATCGCATTCGCTTGCGATTCAGGACAAAGGACTTGACGTGACGTCTGTTGACATCTCCAGCAAGGCGGTGCAGGTCATGACGGCGCGGGGACTCAAGAACCCGATCGTGGGCGATGTGTTCGACGCGTACCCTCGCCCGTTCGATACCGTGCTCGTGATTCTCAACATCGGGATCGTCCGCGATCTTGCTGGACTTGATCGGTTCTTGGCGCTTCTTGACTCCCTTTTGACGAAGGGCGGTCAACTCATCACCGATTCCTTCGATCCGAGGAATCCCAGTGACGAAGCCTATGGGAAGTACCAGCAGGGCAAGATCGCCAAAGGGTGCTACCTCGGTGAACGCACACTGAGGTTTGAGTATCGAGATCAGACCAGTGATTGGTTCGAGTGGATGCACGTCGACTCCGACACACTGGGGCAGCGCGTTTCCGATGCCGGCTGGTGCATGCAGACAATCGGGATTGAGGGGGATCGGTTTCTTGTGCGCATCACCCACGCCGAGGGGTCGTGAGGCGGAGTGAACGCTGATTCCCTGGGGCAGATCGTCATCCTGAACGGGGTGCAGCGATCGGGGAAGACGAGCATTGCGCAGGTCATGCAAGGCACATTCCCCGGCCTCTGGATCAACCTTGGCAGCGGATCGACCGCTCGCTTCGTGGGCTCCGGCCGCTGAGCCGCTAAACCATTAGGAGGCTGCGTGGATTCCAATGAGGGTCGCTTCGAAGAGGGCGCAGGGCCCGTCATCGCTTCCGGTGCACACGACGGAATCGAGTGGGCACTCCAAGGGGCGATCTCTGACGATCGGGTTTCAACGTTCGTGAGTACCCAGTTCGGCGGTGGAGGTGGCACCGGTTCGCTCCCATTCGCAGATACCCCCGACGGCAAACTTGGCCACTTCGGGAGCGTCGGCTGGGGGATCTCAACACAAGGAAGAGGCGGGCTTGGGGGCAAGCGAGTTGTAGCCTCACATGTGTGCGGCGTCGTCTCACCTGATGTCGCGGACGTCCAAGTCTGGTTCGAGGACGACACGACCATTCAAGCCGTCTTGATCGATACCGGGGACAGTCGCGCGAAGTTCTTCGTGGCCGTCTGGTTTCCCTCCTCGGGATGTCACAAACTCGTTGCGATTGATTCTCGGGGGACGTGGCTAGAAGATAAGGTTCGACTCGATGGTCACTGGAGGTAACCGAACATCATGTGGAGCAGGGGGATTACGGACCGACAGGCGGCAAGGTGGGCCCGCACCCGTCGTGGCGGGCGGTTGCGGTTCATCTTGCTCTACGGCGTGTTGGGTTGGGGCGTTCTTGCGGGCATCATCGTCGCCGCTCTTCGATGGTGGGCGGAGCAGGGGTCTCTTGCTCAGCATGTTGCGCTGTCGGTGATTGTCTTTGCAGTCACGGGCGTAGGTTGGGGCGCCTGGATGTGGCGCGTTGGGGAACGTGGTTATCGGCGATGGGAGCAGGGGCGAGCGGGTAGTTCTTCGGCTTGAGCCGACGCTGGAAAGGGTTGCGGTGATTGTTCCCGATAGCCTCGCGGCGACATGCAGCAAGACGCCCGAGAGATCCGCCTGGCTTGATCGGCTTCGAGATGTTCTCCCGGAACTTGAAAGCCGATGGGGGCTTACTCTGGGCAGGCCCTTCGACGGTTCCGAAGTGAGCTGCGCTTGGGTGGCACCGGCCACTCGCAAAGATGGGACTCATGCCGTACTCAAGGTCGGGATGCCTCACTTTGAGGGCGAGCAGGAGATTGCCGCACTGCGCTTCTTGGACGGCAATCCCACCGTGCGTCTTCTTCAGGCGGACGACGAACTCAACGCGATGCTTTTGGAGCGCTGCGTTCCCGGCGCTTTTCTGCGCAACCGTCGTGCGGAGCCGGAGCAAGATGTTGTCATCGCACAGTTGCTCAAGCGGTTCTGGCGCGCGCCGGTCGGTCCGCACGCGTTCCGTCCGCTTTCCGAGATGACGATGTATTGGAGCGCCGCGACGCTTGCGGATGCGGAACGTTGGCCCGATTCCGAGTTGGTCGCGGAGGGGCTTCGACTGTTTCGAGAGCTGCCGCTCACCGCTTCCACTCCCGTGCTGCTCGCGACCGACTTGCATGCGGGAAACGTCCTCGAAGCACAGCGCGAGCCGTGGTTGGTTATCGATCCAAAGCCTTTCGTCGGCGACCCCGCCTACGACGCAACGCAGCATCTGTTCAACTGCAGAGGCAGAATGCGCTCGGACCCGCAGGAGACGATCGCGCGCTTCGCAGACTTGCTCGACGTTGATGCCGAGCGGGTGCGACTCTGGATGCTCGCGCGCTGCGCCGCCGAGCCGCGGGACACTTGGGGTGGCGACTCACTTGCGCTCGCGCGGAGGCTGGCGTAAGACTTCGACCTACGCGGCATCCATCTCGCCTTTCGAGCCAAAGACATCGCGCCGCATGCAAGTCGGCAGGGGTGAATCGTGATTCGACGAGGAGGGAGAAATGACCGGACAATTTGGCCGCCGCGCGCGTCTGATTGCGCTGTTTGGCGTGTCGGTGTTCCTTCTGGCGGCATGCAACGGACGTCCCGCTTCAGCGCCGAGGACGACGCCCCCCGGCGAAACCGAGGCGCCCGTCCAAACCGACGCCCGCATCTACTACTTGGAGGAGTCGGCAGATCGGTTTGATGCCGAGGCGGTTGCGACCTACACGAACCGTACGGGGAGACAAGTCTTCTTCGAGCGCTGCAAATCGGACTCGCAAGGGCCGGTGTATAGGATTCGGCGTGTTGGAGCGAACGCTGATCGCAGATCCTTGGTCTTCGCGGTCTGGGCATGTGTCGGCGGTGTACCCACCGGCGCACTTCCTCCAGGCGGCACCCTGACCGCGCGTGTATGGCTCGGCAGTACGAAATCCCCGGGTGCATCCCCACCGGACGAGCCGGAAGACAGGATCGGGACGTTTCAGATCACCTTCGAATTGTGTCGGGAACATGCAGAGGAGTCCGGAAAGTGTCAGGCCCTGCCTGATTCCGAACGCGTGTCCAACGAATTCGAGGTCAGGTTCAAGGAGCAGTAGGTGAAGCAACGGCGGGATCCGAACTCGTTTCTGGATCGACCGGCTCGTCGAGATCGGCGTTTCGTTGCAGTCCATCGCGGCGGTTCGCTCGACGTGGCGAGGCATCGCCTGCTGGCAAGTTGGGCGGCGGATTGCGCGGAGCACGTATTCCCGTTGTTCTCCAGAAGGTATCCCGAGGATGATCGGCCCCGGTTCGCGATCGAGGCCGCGCGCGCGTGGTCTCGGGGGGAGATCACAGTGGGTGCCGCGCGCGCGGCCTCGTCCGGCGCGCATGCGGCAGCAAGAGGCGCGTCAGAAGGTGAGGCGCGAGCGGCCGCGCGCGCTTGCGGTCACGCCGTCGCCACTGCGCACATGGCGGACCATTCGCTGGGAGCGGCGGCCTACGCTGTTAGAGCCGCGAAGTCGGCGTCTCCCACGTGCGACGCACAAACGACAGTCGATCGCGAACGCCGGTGGCAGCGCGAGCATCTGCCGGAAGCGGTTCGCGAACTTGTCCTGTCGGCGCAGGAGCCGGGGTCGGCCCTTAGCAAAGTGACCCTGCTTTGGAGAGCGCTCGCCGTGGTTCTCCTCGCGACGTTCTCGCTTGCAGCGGGTTGCTCGTCGGGTGGTAGGCAGTTGGATGGAACGCACTGGAGGCTCGCCGAGTGGACCCTGAGTTCGCTCGACCCCGCGGACTTCGTCTTGACTGCCACATTCGCCGACGGGCGGGTTTCGGGCAGCAGCGGAGTCAACTCCTACTCCGGTTCGTGCAAGACAGATTCAGGCGGAGGATTCGAAATAGGGGATGTCGCCGGTACGAGCATGGGGGGTCCCGAGCCAGCGATGCGCGCGGAGTCCGCCTTCCTCACCCTGCTCCGGCAAGCCCGCTCTTTCACGGTGGCCGGCGGCAAACTCACGCTGTATGACGAGGGCGGGAACGAGTCGTTGATCTTCGAGCCCGCAGCCAAACAGAGGTAAGTCTCGACCGCGAGGCAGTTGAGTCCGTCCCCGAGGTCGTCTCCTTCGCGCTGGACGGTTAGGCTGCTTCCGTGACCGATCGGAATCATCAGGGGCAGTATGGACCGTAAGTCGCTAACACGTTTTGCCGGGCTGTCCATCGTGGCGGCCGTCCTCACGATTGCCCTCAAGGGGGCTGCTTACTTCCTCACCGGTTCGGTTGGTCTTCTTTCCGACGCGCTTGAGTCATTCGTCAACCTCGCCGGTGCGCTCATGGCATTGACGATGTTGATTGTGGCTGCCCGCCCCCCGGACGAGGACCACGCCTTCGGGCACGACAAGGCGGAGTACTTCTCAAGCATCTTCGAGGGCACGCTCATTCTGGTTGCGGCCGGCGCCATCGGGATCGCAGCGATCTCGCGACTTCTGCACCCCCGAGCGCTTGAGCAGGTCGGTCTCGGCCTTGCGATTTCCGCTACTGCCGCGCTCGTGAACCTCGGAGTCGGCTTGGTCCTGTTGCGCGCCGGCAGGCGACATTATTCCATTGCTCTCGAAGCCAGTGCGCATCACCTTATGACCGACGTGTGGACGTCGGTTGGGGTTCTTGTCGGAGTCGCGGCCGTTTCGCTGACCGGCTGGCAACGCCTCGACCCGATCGTCGCTTTGATCGTGGCCGGCAACATCATCGCGACGGGCGCGCGCCTCGTGCGACGCTCCGTTTCCGGGCTCATGGATGCTGCGTTGCCGCCGGGGGATCAACAGGCCGTGCAGCGAGCGCTCGCCCGGTATTGCGACGCGGGCGTCCAGTTCCATGCGCTCCGCACTCGCCAGGCCGGCGCGCGCCAGTTCGTTTCACTCCACGTCTTGGTTCCGGGCGGCTGGACCGTTCAGCGCGGCCACAACCTGCTGGAGCAAATCGAAGCGGACATCCGCGGGGCGCTGCCGCGCGCCGCAGTGTTCACCCACCTTGAATCCCTCGACGATCCCGCCTCTTGGGACGACGTCGAACTGGATCGCTCGACTGCGACGCCGCCCAAGACGCAGTCGAACGAGAACCGGCCGCCAAGGGATCCAACGAGCGCATAACGCCGGCGCGCGCGACGATCCGGACCTCGACTCGACCCATCGCCTGTGGCGCCCAGCATTGTCGGTATTGATGCGCGCGCGCTAAGGTCGCGCGCGCATGGGCGAGAGGGCGACGGTAGATGTCCTCTGAGCGTGAGTTCGAGGGTCCCCCATCGCTCGCCGTCGCAATGCTCGGTCGCCTCTCGGCCCCCGCGGCTGAGCCGAGGAAGTGTTCGGTCTGGCACGGAGGGAGAAGTCAGGTGGGAGAGCAACTGCCTACGGCGCTGGTCGCCGCGGCTGTGTCGGCGGTGGTGTCCGTAGCGGTCGCTCTGGCCCAGTTGCGACAGGGTCGCGTTTCCCACCGGTTCCAGGCCCAGCGGGACATTACCGCCAAGTATGACCGGATGATCGACTACCGACTCCAACGTCCAGAAGTACTCTCCCTCGCTCGTCGCTGGAGCCACGGTTGCTTCGCCTGGATCTATGATCACACTGGTCCTGACGGTGATGCCTGGGCAATCTATTACGGCTACATCGAGCTCATCACCTTCTACTGCAGCGCTGTCCTCCGTGCGAGGGCGCATGGTCTAATCGATGCGGATGTCTACGAATCTCAGCACGAACCCCTGATCAAGCTACTGCTGGCCGAACACTATCCCGTTCTGTCGGTGATCATTCGCCCCCGTGGCTACGTGACCAAGTACCTGGTTGAGCACGTGGCTGATCTGCGCAGGTGCGATTGGGATTGGGAAGCGGCGTACGGTGATCTCACCGGCTAGCCGGTGAGATCACCGCGCCATCAGACGGAGAGGGTCGCGGGCTTGGATTGAGCAGGATTGCGGCTGTCTGGCGCGGTGCGTGGCCGCGCTCGGTCGTGGGCGTGGATGGTCCAAAGAGCAGTGGGATTGCTTGCGGGGAACAGTCCAGACGTGCGGTCTGAGGCCACGTTCGTTTGGCTGGCACTACAGGATCGGCAGTGAGCGCTCGATTTCCCAGGGGCTGACGTAGGCCTTGTATGCCGCCCACTCGTCGCGCTTGTTGCGGATGAAGTACTCGAAGACGTGATCGCCCAGCGCTTCACGCATGAGGTCCGACGATTCCATCGCCGTCACCGCTTCGAAGAGGTTCTCCGGCAGCGATTCAATGCCGGCCGCGCGCCGCTCGGCCTCGCTCATTGAGTGGATGTCTTCGGTCGCTTCCGGCGGCAATTCCTCGTTGTTGATGATTCCGTCGAGGCCGGCGGTCAGCATTGCCGCGAACGCGAGGTAAGGGTTGCACGAAGGGTCCGGCGAGCGGACTTCTATGCGAAGGTCCCCCGCGCGCGCCGAGCCTGCAAGTCGCAGCAGCGCGGAACGGTTGCGGCGGGCCCAGCAAATGTACACCGGTGCTTCGAATCCGGGAACCAGCCGCTTGTAGGAGTTGACCCACTGGTTGCACACTGCCGCGGTTTGATCCGCGTACTTGAGCAGTCCGGCGAGAAACGCGCGCGCGACCTTGGACATCCCCATCGGATCTTCGACGTCGGCGAACGCGTTGC
The DNA here is from genome assembly GCA_041658565.1 of Actinomycetota bacterium. Classification (NCBI taxonomy): domain Bacteria; kingdom Bacillati; phylum Actinomycetota; species Actinomycetota bacterium. The sequence goes on from JBAZZY010000036.1 coordinate 11,811, forward strand.
GGTCGCCTTCGTACAGCGCCATGTGTGTGTGCATGCCCGATCCCCAGGCGCCCTGGATGGGCTTGGGCATGAAGGTCGCGTACACGCCGGCTTCTTGAGCGACTTCCTTTACGGCCAGGCGCGCGGTCATGACGTTGTCGGCCATGGTGAGCGCGTCGGTGTCGCGCAGAACGATCTCGTGCTGCGACGGCGCGACCTCGTGGTGCACGCTCTCGACCGAGATCCCCATTTGCTCGAGGTACAGCACGGTGCGCTTGCGCAAGTCGCTCGCGACGTCGAGCGGCGTCAAGTCGAAGTAGCCGCCCTGGTCGAGCCCTTCGGTTCCGGCGGAGTCCTTGAAGTAGAAGTACTCCAACTCGGGTCCGAGGTAGAAGGTGAAGCCCATCTCTTGCGCGCGCGCCAGCGCGCGCTTCAACACCGTGCGCGGATCCCCGTCGAAGGACTCGCCCTCCGGCGTGAGGACGTCGCAGAACATCCGCGCGACGCCGTGCTGGTCTGGCCGCCACGGCAAGATCTGAAACGTCGATGGGTCCGGGCGCGCGAGCATGTCGGACTCCTGCACGCGCGAGAACCCTTCGATGGCAGAGCCGTCGAAGCCCATGCCTTCTTCGAAGGCGGCTTCCAGCTCGGCGGGCGTGATAGCGAACGACTTCAGAAAGCCGAGCACGTCGGTGAACCACAGGCGGATGAAGCGAATGTCGCGCTCCTCCACCGTGCGCAGCACGTAGTCGATGTCCTGGGTGCTCATCGTGATCTCTGCGCCTCCATCTTGTACCCGACGTTACGAATCGTAGCGATCATTGATTCGTGCTCGGCACCGAGCTTCGCGCGCAGCCGTCGCACGTGCACGTCCACAGTACGCGTTCCCCCGAAGAAGTCGTATCCCCAGACTTCCGAGAGCAACTGCTGGCGCGAGTACACGCGCCCCGGTCTCTGGGCGAGAAAGAACAGCAACTGGAATTCCTTGTACGTGAGGTCGAGCGGCCGGCCGCGCAGGCGGACCTGATAGGTGTCGGGATCGATCGACAAGTCGCCTACGCGCACCGTTCCCGACGATTCGCTCGGCGCCGACCCGAGCGCAAGGCGCACGCGCGCCAGCGTCTCGGGAATGGTGCAGCCCTGGACGATGAACGAATCGGCTTCCCAGTCGGGACCGAAGGCGTCGAGGTTGTCCGGGGCGATCAGCGCGACCAGAGTTAGGTGCGGCTGCGCCGCGCGCAGCGCGCGGCAGGCGTCGCGGCCTCGAGCGAGATCCTTCACCGCGTCGACGAACACCAAGCCGGAGGCCGGCCGATCGTCGGGCGGCGCCGGAGCCACCGTCACGCGGTGGCCGCCTGCTTCCAGCCCATTGACCAAGGACCACAGGTCCTCGGGCCGGTCGCTTACTACCAGGATGTCCGCCATTGTGTCGATCCTAGAAAGCATAAAGCCCCAGGCGGCCGGGCTTCATTGCCTGGGACGTTTGCGCTATCGCGCCTTCGGCATGCAAAGTAACAGAGGACGACGAACCCAACAACCAATATGGCCTCTCCCTCTCGCTCCATGCACCCTCGCTGGCGTGGTCGCCATCCGGCGCTCCGCTGGCGTCTGCAGCATGTCGTCTTGCGCGCGCGCGGCGAGCGCGATGCGTACGACCTGCCGCATTCTCACTTCTGGTGCGACGCCGAAGACGGTGTTCGTTTGGCGGGAACGAGGCTCGGCGATCACCCCGACACCGCGATCGTGTTGGTGCACGGATTCATGGGATACCGGACCAAGCGCCCTTGGCGCGTTCTCGCCGAGGGACTAGCTCGGCGCTACACGGTCTTCACGTTCGACCTGCGCGGGCACGGGCAGTCGGCGGGCGCATGTACCGGTGGTGAGCGCGAGATGCTCGACGTCAAGGCCGTGGTGGAACATGCGCGCGCGCGCGGTTTCCGCCGGGTCGTCACGGTCGGCGGGTCGCTCGGCGGAATTGCCGTGGTGCTCGAGGCGGGCAAGTATCGCGACGTCGACGGGGTGGTTGCGATCTCGACGCCGGCGCTGTGGGCGACCAGCGACACCAAAGCGGTGAAGCGCGCGATGTGGATCTTCACCAGTCGCTTCGGACGCTCGCTTGCGCGAAGGCTGATGGGGACGCGCATTCATCTTGACTGGGGAGATCCCGCGCCGCCGGCGGAAGCGGTGCGCAACATCGCGCCGATCCCGTTGTTGGTCGTGCACGGAGACAACGATCACTTCTTCCCTGCCGACGACGCGCGCATGTTGTTCGACAACGCCGGAGAACCCAAGCGTCTTCTGATCCTGCCCGAATTCGGCCACGCCGAGGATGGGTTCACATCGGTGTTTGCCGCGCGCTTGGCCGGCGACATCGAATCACTGCTCGATGCCGGAGCGTTGGTGCCGGCCGGAACCGCGTGAGTCGCCGCCGGATGATCGCGAGCTTGGTGCTCGCGAGTGCGATGACCGGCGGATTGCTGCTTGGACGAATGGCGCTGCTGCTGGTGGTCACCGCCATCGGGATTGCTGCCGGCGGGGAGTTGTTCCGCGTTGCGCGCGCGCGCGGAGCGCGGCCGATGGCGGCACTCGGTCTTGTAGGAATCGCGGGGCTGTTCGTCGTCGCGCATGTGCGTGGAGATGGCGCGCCGACGGTGCTGCCGGCCGCAGTGTCCGCGGTCTTGGCTGCGTCTTTTCTCCTGATGATGTTTCGGCGGGACCGGCGCGACGCGACGAAGGCGCTCGTCTACACGGTCTTTGTCGTGATCGTCGTCGGGTTGCCGGGCTCGTACGTACTCGCTCTGCGCGCGTCGGCCGATGGGTTCCGTCTGGTGCTTGGATTGGTTGCGATGGCCGTTGCTGCCGATGTGGTTCCGGTGGTGCTGCGCGCGGCGCGCGGCCGCGGCCGGCATTCGGCGGTTCACGACCCGGTGTGGCAGCGGTTGGTCGGCGCGCTGATGGGAACCATCAGCGTCGCGGCCGTCGCGGCGATCGCGATGGCGCCGCCGTTTACGTCCGCGCGCGCGCTCGTGCTGGCGTTTCTGGTCGCAGCCACCGCGACCGTTGCCGGTCCTGTTTTCGACATGATCGAAACCGACCTCGCGCCGGAGAACGGCCGCGGCGCAATCCGACTGCTTCCGCGCATCGACGCGGTGCTGGTGTCGGCTCCGATGTTCTTTTATGCCTTCCGAGTGATGGCTCGGTGAGGTGGGCCTGATTCCCGGTTCGCGATTGCTGCGCCGCTTCGTGGTATCGGGACTCGTTTTGGGCGCGTTGTTCACAGTGGTGAACGTGGGGGTTGAGCGCGTCGCCGAGGGCCGCATCGCTGCGTTTGCACAGCGCGAACTCAAGACCGACTCATTGCCCACTCTCGACGTCGGTGGGTTCCCGTTGGTGGTGAACGTCCTTCGCGGTCGTTTGCCGCGCGCCTCGCTCAACGTCGAGAACCTGACGCTCGACAAGATGCGGATTCGGCGGATCCACGTTGAGATGCGCGACCTGTACGTTCCAGGTGGGCTGGTCGGAGGACGCCCGTACACCGTGGTCGTCGGGCAGGGCAGCGTCGCGATTGCTATCGAGGACGATGCGATTAACGCGATGCTCAAGGAATCCGGCGAGGACGCGCGCGTGCGGATTCGCAGTTCCTCGGTTGCGCTGCGCGCGCGCATGCGAATCGGCGGGCGGATGCGGAGTCTGGTCGCAACCGGCGGGTTCGTCGTGCGCAGCGGTTTCTTGGTGTTTGCTCCTCGCAAGGTCACTCTCGACGGCAATCCGCCGCCGAAGTACTACGAGGAGCGGGTTCGCCGGGAGGCCACGGTTCGCGTTGCGTTGCCGGACCTCCCTGAGGGCATCAAGTTGCAGGCTCCGGATCTTGCGGCGGGGTCGATGACCCTGAGCGCCGATTTGCGCAACGCCCGCCTGAAGTTGGGCTGACTTGCCGGACCCGTCGCGGTCCGGAGAACCGGTTGACCCCTCCCTGTGGGTTTTATAAGGTGTGAACGGTGTAAACCTCGGGTGGGAGTCGTATGAGTTCGACGGAAGTCAGTACGCAAGACGCGGCGGTCGCGCGCGCTCTGGCAACGCCTACGCGCGCCTCGATCTTGGACTATCTGCGCCTTGGCGGACCACGCGCGGTGCGCGAGGTGGCCGAGCAAGCCGGAATTCACGCCAACGTCGCGCGCGGGCACCTGGACGTGTTGGTCGCGGCAGGTTTGGCGCATACGTCTTGGCGGCGACATGCCGCCGGCGGTCGTCCGGCGAAGGTATACGAGGCCGCGCCCGTTCACGTTGAGGAGGGCCCGGCGCTGGTGAGCGAGATGCTGGCTGTGCTGATCGAAACCGCGGCGCCGGCACCGGGAGTCAGCCGATCGATCGCGGTGAAGACCGGCGAGCGACTGGCCCGCCGTGTGCGCATGACGGAGGCGGAGCTGACCTTCGAGCAGCAGGTCGAGTTCATGGTGCGCGCGCTGGCGGCCGTGTCCGGCGGCGTGCGGATTCTCGACAAGGGCGATGACTGGGTTGAGGTCGAGGATTTCGACTGCCCCTTCAAGGGGATCGCGGTGTCCCACCCGGAGCTTGCGTGCTCGTTGGACAAGGCGTTGAAGGAAGGAATCATGAATGGGCTGGGCGCGGACGTGTTCGTCGAGCAAGTGACCTCGATTGCCTGGGGCGACCCAACTTGTCGCGAAGTCGTGCGCTGGCGTCCGCTGTCGGGAGGAGAAGAGGCATGAGCGCACCTCGGATGGTGGATAGCAACGCGGTACGCGGGGGCGCGGCGGTGTCGGTCGTCATTCTGCTCGGTGGGTTTGTGCTTGGGTGGCGCGGCGTAGTCCCAGCGATTGGAGTTGCGCTCGGGATCGGGTCGGCGTTCGGGCTGCGGTACTCGCCTCTTGGAGCGACGTATCGCTTGATCAAGAAGACCTTGCGGCTGAGTATTGCGGTGAAGCCCGAAGAGGAGCCGCCGCCGCGTTTCGCGCAGACGCTCGGGTTCGCGTTCCTCGCGCTGGCGAGCGCGGGCTTCTGGGTCTTCAACTCGGACGTGCTCGGATGGACACTTGGGCTAATGGTGGCCGGACTCCAAACGCTGCTCGCGGTTAGCGGGATCTGCGTGGGCTGCGAGATGTACTTGTTCACCAAGCGGTTGGCATCGAAGGGGGCCTGAGTGCTCGTTCGCTTGCTCGTGGTGTTGGGTGTTCTTGCGCTCAGCGCTGGGTTCACGTGGTGGTGGCGGCTGCGTGAAGGCCGCTTCACCCAGGCGAGTGGACGGTTCGAGCGCACGGACCTTGGGCTGGACCGGCGCGCGCGGCCTTCGGCGATGCTGGTGGAGTTCTTCGGAGAGCACTGCGCGCCCTGCAAGACCGTTCAGGCTCGAATCGAGAAGCTGGCGGGCGAGATCCCCGATGTGTCGATCGCCTCGATCGACGCCGGCGCGCGCCTGGACTTGTCCGATCGCTACGAGGTCAGGCGCGTACCGACGCTGTTCGTGACGGACTCGGACCTGAAGATCGTGTGGCGCGCGTCGGGAGTCCCAAGCGAAGACGCGATCCGAGCGGCGCTGCTCGGTCCGGACTGGGCCGGCCGGCCGCATCCGGATCTGCCCGTCGCCGCGAAGCCCTCCGGCGCTGAGTGATAACCTGCCGGGCGTGAACCTATTCAGCATTCTTGCGAACACAGCAGAGAGTTCCATGGGCGCCCTGGAGTTGTCGTTCATCACGGCGCTGGTGATCGGTCTTGGGGGCGCCGGGCTTTTCGGGCTTGCGGTAGTTGCCCGCCTGGCCGATCCCGCGGGCGCGCGTTCGCTGCTGCGTCGCTTGTCGAAGAAGAGTCGCTGATCCGGCCTCGATGATCCATCACGACGCCGACATCGGCGGCGCGCGGATCCACTGGGTCGAAGACGGCGTTGGAGACGTGCCGTTCGTGCTGCTGCACGGATGGGGTTCGAGCATCGTCAAGTGGGCCGACGTGATTCCGATGCTGGCAACCCATCGTCGCACGATCGCGCTTGATCTCCCGGGATTCGGTACCTCGGGGATTCCCGGTGGGTCGTATTCGCCGGGCTGGCTCGCCGGATCCGTGCGAGCGTTCATGGATGCCATCGGCGTTGATCGCGCGATCGTGGTCGGCAACTCCCTTGGTGGACTCGTCGCGACATACCTGGCGTCGGCGTGGCCGGAGCGTTGCGCCGGCCTTGTGTTGGCCGCGCCGGCGTTTCCGGCCGTGGGGCCGCCTCCGTCGGGGCGCGCGCTCGCAGCTGTGGTCGCGCCGGCGATTCCCGGGATCGGCGATGTGCTCTACCGCGCGCACATGCGTCGGCGCGCCCCGGAGGTGTTGGTGGCCGAGAGCCTCGCGCGCAACTGCGCCGATCCTTCGCGCGTGCGGGCGTCCACGGTGCGCGCGCTTGAGGAGGAGGTTCGCGCGCGCAAGGAGCGTCCTGAGCACGTCCGGCCGCTGCTTCGCGCGAGCCGGCGCATGATGTGGGCACTTAGCGCGCGCCGTGAGCGAACCTGGGCGATCGCGCGCGCCCTACGGACGCCGACCCTGGTGCTTTGGGGGCGGCAGGATGCGTTGCTGTCCGTGGATATCGGATACCGAGCGGTCGAGGAGATCCCCGGCGCGCAACTCGTGGTACTCGACGACTGCGGTCACAACCCGCAAATCGAGCGACCCGAGGAGTTCTCGGCCGCGGTGCTGACGTTCGCGCGCTCGCTGGGCGTGTAGCCGGCCGCTGCGCTTAGTGCCGGTCGAGAAACTCCAGCACTGAACGATTGAAGACGTCCATCTCTTCGACGTTGAACGCGTGTCCGGTTTCAGTCACGACAAGTTCGGCTTTCGGGATCGCGGCGGCGAGTTGTTCGCACAACTCCGGCGGAACGAGGGTGTCGCGGCGACCCGTGAGCACGCGAGTTGGAACCTGCAGCGATCCCAAGTGTTCGGATACATCGTGTTGCAGCAGCGCATCGAGTTGGGCGAGGAATGCGTTTTCGGGGACGGGGAATTGCAGGAACAAAGCCTCAACCGCGTCGGCCGATTCCGCGTTGTTGATCAGGAACCCGGGCGTGAACAGCCACAGCATCAGCGAGCGCACCAAGGCTTCGCGGCCCAGAGTGCGCAGTATCCCTCGCCCGAGTTCGGCAATGCGCTCCGTGTATGGGTTCTTCGCGCACCAGGTCGCCGCGAGGATCAGTGTTCGGACGCGCTCGGGCGCGCGCAGGGCAACGTGCTGCGCGATCGCGCCGCCCATCGAGATGCCGAGGACGTGCGCGCGCCCGATGCCGAGGTGATCCAGCAGCGCGATCGCATCATCGGCCATCATGCCCATCGAGACCCGGCCGTCGGGAAGCGACGAGCCGCCGACGCCGCGGTTGTCGAACGTGATGCAGCGGTAACGCTTGGCGAAAACCGCAGTCTGCAGCATCCACATGCGCGAGTCGGCGCCGAATCCCATGATCATCAGCAGCGGCTCGCCCTCACCGGTCACGTCGTAGGCGATGTCTGCGTTTCCGGAGCGAAACGTCGGCACGAAACCTCCCTTCTTGCCGGCCGACTCTATCGCGCGCAGGGGGGAGGGCGGCGGCCTGGCGGCCGCCGCCCTCACATGGGACGGGTTGTGCTGTGCCTCAGTCGCAGAACGAGTAGGTCGCCCGCAGCACCCCGTCTTGGTAGACGGACTCCTTGCACGTGCTGGGGTAGAACAGGATGTAGCCGGACTCGAAGTTCTGACGCTGCGTCGAACTCGTTCCGACGTCGTAGCGGTTGCTGGTCGGGTAGCCGATCCAATAGACCCAGTCGTGCCCGGCGTACTGCTCGGTGTAGGCGGCGAGCGTGGCGGTTAAGAGCAAGTAGGCCGTGCTTTCGCCCGACTGCTGCATGATGGCTCGGGGGGAGTCGTAGGAACCGTAGGAGTACGTCTGTACGCTGCCTCCGGTTCCGGTCTTCGGGTAGCAGCTGTAACGCCACCACGTGCCGTGGAGCGAGTCCTCTCGGCACGGCGACCACGCCTCGCCCACGTCGGCCGTGATTCCAACGCCGTAGTAGCCTCCGCCGCTCTTGTAGACGCCCCAGTAGAGCGAAGCTGCCTTATCGGCGGAGGAGTAGCCCACGCCGGCGTTGTCGCTGGTGTAGGACGTGCGTTCGAGGGGGTCCGACGAGGTTCCGTGCCCCGAGATCGGCGTGAGTGGAAGCGCGTCGGAGGAGAAGGACGTTCCGCTTTGTCGCTGGAAGTGGAGGTGTGGCGAATAGGAGCTGGACCCGCTTTTGCCGCTGACCGCCAGGGGCTGGCCCGCGACGATCGTTCCGCTTGTGGAGATGACCGAGTCCAAGTGCTCGTACACGATGTACGTGCTGTCGGGCTGCTTGATTCGCAGGTACAGGCCGGCCGGTCCTGAGCTGGCAACGTAGGTGTCCACGACACCGGGCGAGACCGAGTAAACGGTTTCGTAGTCCATGTCCGGTACGTCGATGGCTTTCCAAGCCGAACTGCTCTCCCTGCCCGAGCAATGCGGACACTCTCCGGGCAATGTGCCGAGTGTGCGGCTGGTTCCGGCCTTCCAGGGGAACTTGCGGTATGCGCCGGTCCACTGGTTGTGGGCTTCCGCGGGAACCGCGGCCCACATCGAGGCCAGCACGATTCCTGCGACGAGTGCGGCCCGCGCGCGCCTTAGAACGGAACGATGTTCTTTGCGATCAGCCATTCCAGATCAGCCTCCTTGTTGAACTCCGAGACCGATGCGCGGACGATCACAAGGAGTGCCGAGCCGGTGAGGTCCGGCAGCGGGGCGTCCAAGGTGGGCGTCTGCAGCAGGGGAACGACGATCTTCAGAACGTGAATGTCGCCTGAGTCGGCGGGTTGCCCGAGCGAGTCGAGGAATTCCTCACAGGAGCGGATGGTGCGGTTGGCCAGGCGCAGCTGGGTGGTCGGCGAACAGCCGTCCAAGGTTGCCCCGGGCTGGAGCAGGTTCAACTCGACGTCGGTGACGCCGCGCTCGAGGACTGCGTCGGAGGCGCTCTGCCCGACCTTCCACGGGAACCCCTCGGGACTGAGCATGCGCAGGCTGCCGAGCCGCTTGCTTTCGATGGTTGACTGGGGTGCAGCCGTGGTGAAGTCGGTGAAGCCCCATCCGGCCGGGTAGCACAGACCGTAGTGCATGGCGGGGTTATCGAAGTACCCCCATCCGCTCGGGCAGGTGCGTCCCGCCGGTGCGGTCGCCAAGGCCGAGACCGTGTAGCCGGCCGTCGGGGTCGAATCGTCGGGGCCGGCCACTTTGGCGCCCTCGGGGATCGCCTTCGGCCCGGGCTTGCCGTCGCCGACGTCGGACATTGCGCCGAGCGTGCGGATACCCAGGATGGCGGCGATCGCGCACATAAGCGCAACAACGCGAAGCTTCATCTTGAGCCTTCCTGATCGGAGCCGATACTGCTCATTCTTTCGTCCTCCTATCTCCGGCAAGAGCCGGATCCGTCTACCGGTGGAGAAGGGCGAGGAAGGCTTCGAAGTGGTTGCACATTACGCCGTTGTGGGTGGGTTTCAAGTACGGGAGAATCGGGAATTGCGTCGCGAATCTCCTTCGCTTTCCTCACTCCGATAGGCTTCGAGCGCATCGACGTGGTGTCGGCGAGCAGGAGATCCGAATGCGCAACAGTGGTTACTTCCGTACTCCAACCGTGACCGGAGGCGAGGTTGCCTTCGTCAGCGAGGACGACATCTGGTCGGTTCCCTTAACCGGCGGTACTGCGCGACGCTTGACCGCGGGGCTCGGCCCGACTGTGCGTCCGGCTTTCTCGCCGGACGGTTCGCTGATCGCGTTCACCAGCCTCGAAGAGCATCACCCCGAGGTGTACGTGATGCCTGCTGCGGGCGGACAGCCCGTGCGCTTGACGTTTCTGGGCGTTGCGTCCACCGTCGTTGGGTGGACGCCGGACGCAGAGATCGCGTTCCGCAGCGACACCGGTCAGCCGTTTGCGATGCGCCGGATGGAGTTGTTCTCGATTGCGCCCGGAGGCGGAGAGCCGAAACGTCTTCCCTTGGGAGAGGCGCACGCGATCGCCTACGGCCCCAACGGCGCCGTGCTGCTCGGTCGTAACACGCTGGATCCCGCGCGCTGGAAGCGCTATCGCGGCGGAACCGCCGGGCGGCTGTGGATCGACGCGCGCGGCACGGGGAGCTTCCGCAGGCTTCTGCCCGGTCTGAACGGGAACTTCGGAAGCCCGATGTGGATCGGCGCGCGCGTGTACTTCTTGTCGGACCACGAGGGAATCGGAAACGTCTACTCCTGCCGGCCCGACGGCCGAGATATGCAGCGCCACACAGACCACGACGAGTACTACGCGCGCTTTGCCTCGACCGACGGACGCACGATCGTCTACCAGCATGCGGCAGAACTGTGGCGGCTGGACGCTGCGTCCGGTGAGGCCGCGCGCATCGAGGTCGATTTCCCGAGCCCGCGCGCGCAACGCAATCGCAAATTCGTCGATTCCGAACGTTTCTTGCAGGGGTATCAAGTTCATCCCGCCGGGCACTCGCTTGCGGTCGAGGCGCGCGGGAAGCTCTTCGCGATGCCGCTGTGGGAAGGCGCGGTTCGCGAGTACGGTGAGTCGGCGGGTGTGCGATATCGCGCGGGGCAATGGCTCGCCGACGGTGAACGTCTCGTTGTAGTGAGCGACGCCGGAGGCGTGGAAGGAATCGAAGTGCACGGACCGGCGGGCGCGCGCGCGCGCCTCGACGGTCTGGACCTCGGCCGAGTCGAGGAGATGGCGGCGAGTCCATCCAAGAACGTGGTCGCGTTGTCGAACCATCGGCTCGAGTTGATGCTCGTGGACATCGACGCCAAGAGCGTGGTGATCCTTGACCGGAGTGAGTTCGAGCAAATCCATCACCTTGTTTGGTCGCCCTGCGGTGACTGGCTGGCCTACTCGTGCTCCACGACGCCGCGAACGCGTTCGATCAGACTTTGCAACATTGCTGCGGGCACTGTGCATGACGTGACCGCGCCGGAGTTCCGCGACTTCGCTCCGTCGTTCGATCCCGACGGTCGCTTTCTTGCGTTCTTGTCCTTGCGGACCTTCGACCCCGTATTCGATGCGCATTTCTTCGATCTGGGGTTCCCACGCGGCGCGCGCCCGTACTTGGTCACGCTGCGTTCCGATGTCGTCTCGCCGTTCGTTTCGGAGCCCAAGGGCTTCGGTGAAGACAAGAACGGCAATGGCAAGAAGAATGACGCGAAGAAGAAGGGCGCCAAGACCTCCGAGCCGCTGAAGGTGGATCTGGAAGGGATCGGCGCGCGCATCTTGGCGTTTCCGGTTCCCGAGGGCCGTTATGGCCAAATCGCGTGCATCAAGGGCAAAGTTCTTTGGACGGAGTTCGGTTCGCCGGGAACGCTCGGCGTGGATTGGAAGGCCGGCGACACCCCGCGCGGGTCGCTCACAGCGTGGGAGTTCGCGACGCAGAAGGCCGACAAACTGGCCGACGGTGTGTCGGACTTCGTGGTTGCGTCAGACGGCGCGACGTTGGTTTACCGGTCCGGAACGCGGTTGCGCGCGCTCAAGGCCGGCGAGCATCCGAACGACGACGCCGAGCAAGATCCACCGAGCCGTGCCAACGGCTGGATCGATCTCGCCCGAGTTCGCATCTCTGTCGATCCCGGTGCCGAGTGGCGTCAGATGTTCTCTGAAGCCTGGCGCCTTCAGCGCGATAACTTCTGGAACGAGCGCATGTCCGGCGTCGACTGGCCGCGCGTGTTTGAGCGCTACCTGCCGCTGGTGGACAAGGTCGCGACGCGGCTTGAGTTCTCGGATCTCATCTGGGAGATGCAAGGCGAACTCGGGACATCGCACGCCTACGAGATGTTCGGCGATTACCGGCGGCCTCCGGCGTACGCGATGGGCTACCTCGGTGCGGATCTTCGCCTTGACGAGAAGAACCGCTGGCGCATTGATCGGATCTTGCGGGGCGATTCGTGGGACGAGGCGCGCTGCTCGCCGCTGGCCGCTCCGGGTCTGGACGTCGGCGAGGGGGCGACGCTGCTGGCGATCAACGGGCGCGCGCTGGATGCTTCGACGCCGCCCGGTGCGCTGCTGGTGCACCAGGCCGGACAACGCGTGGAACTTACCGTCGGCGACGCGGCGGGACGCAAGCCGCGCACCGTCGTCGTCAAGACCCTTCGCGACGAAGTGCCGTTGCGGTATCGCGAGTGGGTCGAGCGCAACCGCGCGCACGTGCACGAAGCGAGCGGCGGCCGCGTTGGGTACGTGCACATCCCGAACATGGGCCCGCTCGGCTTCTCTGAGTTCCACCGTTACTACTTCAGCGAAGTCGAGCGCGACGCGCTGATCGTTGACGTGCGGTTCAACGGCGGCGGGAACGTCTCGCCGCTTATCCTCGAAAAACTTGCGCGCAAGCGGCTCGGCTACGACGTCAAGCGCTGGGGCGTCCCCGAGCCGTACCCGCAGGACACCTTGCTCGGTCCGATGGTGTGCTTGACCAACGAGCACGCGGGATCCGACGGCGACATCTTCAGCCACTGCTTCAAGCTGATGAAGCTTGGTCCGTTGGTGGGCACGCGCACTTGGGGCGGTGTTGTGGGGATCTGGCCGCGACACGATCTGGTCGACGGCGGGTTCACGACTCAGCCGGAGTTCTCGTTCTGGTTCGTCGATGTGGGCTGGAGTGTGGAGAACTATGGAACCGATCCGGACCACGAAGTCGACATCGCACCGCAGGATCACGCGGCGGGGCGCGATCCGCAGATGCAAAAGGCGCTGGATCTGATCGCGAAGGAACTCAAGCGGACCAAACCACGCGTCCCGAAGTTCCCGAAGGGACCTTCGCTCGCGCTTCCCAAGCTGCCTCCGCGCTCGTAGCGGATCGGCTCGATCGACCCGAGTCGGTCGCGGCGGCTGGCGCGCGCCCGGTGTGGCCCTACGATCGCGACAATGCGCTCGCATTCGGTTCCCGCGACGGCGCGCGGCTCGGTGTCGGTGGAGTTCGCCGCCGTGTTGCCGCTCGTCGCGATTTCGATGCTGCTGGTTGCTCAGGTCGGCGTGCTCGTCGTGGAGGAGTTGTCGGTCTTGCATGCGGCGCGCGAGGGCGCGCGCGCGGCAGCCATCTACAACGACGATGCGCGCGCGCGCGATGTGGTGCTGCAGGCGGGAAACCTCGATCCCGAGCGCGCGCGCATCCAGATTGACCCGGCGTGGCGCGACGTGGGCACTTCGGTGCGCGTGTCGGTCTGGTACCGGCCGGCCGCGGTTCCATTTGCCG
>JBAZZY010000037.1 GCA_041658565.1 Actinomycetota bacterium
GGCGCGGCAGGCATCAGCCCCAAACCTGCGCTTCGCTACGGGGTCACCCGCACCCCAGGTGATTCAACCAAGGAGGAGGGAATCCGTCCAATCAGTTGACTTTCATCCGTAGCCATCGGAGTGCTCCATCGACTTTGCCCTTGGATGACCCGCGTCTAACTGACGATGGAGCTCCACCAACTCAGGAGCCCAGAACCGGTCGATAGCGTTCAAGCGAAGCTTCCGATCAGCCACGAGGAGATGGAGTTCTGGCGTCGCCATCATCCGGGGGTCGAAGTGCCGAACGCTAATCTCCTCCCGCGGCAAGGACTCCTGTATATGGCCCTTCGTAGGACGAAGGACAGGCGCCGACAGCAAGAGGAGACGCTGACTCGTCAGAATCACGACTCGCCTCTTCCTCACTCCATAGGTCGGTGCGAGCAGGGCCCCCACGTACGCTAGGTTGAGCAACAGGAACGCCGTGAGCCAGCTGAAGTCCTGGAACGCCACCAAGACCACCACGGGTTGTTCTTCGCCCTGGAACTGATCACGGACTCCGGCAAGCACCGCGTCGATGAGCCGCTGCTGCCGCCCGCGCCTTCGTGGGGCCCATCTTCCCCTGCCAGTGACCGTCATCCCGAATTCACCGTATGGCTAACGTCCTGTGGCTGAACCGCGCGAGCCGAAGGCGAGCGTCGGTTCCAGCCACAAGTTGTGCGGTGCTGCATCACCGCAACTCAGTCTCGGCAAGGTCCACCCCTTCCAGCCGCATCAGCCTACCCTCCTCGAGAACCCACGCGTCCGGCATCCTCAGGTTCGCCCAAAAGCGAAGCGGATCGGCACCCACCACGGATGCGACGAACAGGCTCATGACTGTGCCGTGCGAAACGACTATCCCGCGGGCAGCTCTCGAGAACCGGTCAACGGCCGCTGCCTGCGACTCCCATCTGGGAACGGGCTCCCCCGCGAGATAGGCCTGCGCCTGCAACCGGAAGTCGGCCTCATTGGCGGACCACGGACGCGTCACTTCACGAAGCCGCTCATCGAGCGTGAAACCACGCCCGAGGGCGACAGCCGATTCCTGAGCCTTTGTCTCGTCACTGCTCACCACGGGAAGATCCGGAAGGACGCGTCCCAACGCAGCACAGGTGGCTGTGTCGGCCAAGGGCCAGTCACATGGGGGTACGCCCGGAAGCACCGTTGGCGGACCATGTCGAACGAGCACGATCATGGCCTACGCAGGCTGCACGGTGGGCCCAACGACATCCGCACAACTCCTATTTGTGCGGACCTTGATAGCGCTCCGCTCGGACAGGATAGCGCGCGCCGGCTGGTTTTCGGTACTGCGCGCAGTCCCTGGTCGGAGGGTGTTTGATGGACTCATTGGGGTGGGTGGGTGTTTGCTATCCCGACCCGTGGGTCGGGATAGCGTGATCCAGCGGAGGGCGGGATTTCCGCCGATAGGCGGTCCAGGGGGCTGTAGACGCCGGGCCCAGTTCAAGACGCGCGCAAAGATCATCGGGTCGGGCGCATCGAGGTGGCCGAATGTGCCGCGACACGCGAACGGGGGCCTCGCGTGGGGCCCCCGTCGCTCAATCTGCGGACTCAGTCCACCATGACGACCGTGCGGTGCGATCCTCCGTTCGTCGCCGCGACCAACTCGCCGGGCACGAACTCGGGGTAGGCGAGCACTCCCATCTCGGGGCGGTCGAGTCCTTCCAACTCATCATCAGCGTCCGAACGAAGGCCGACGACCTTGTCCGTGATCTTGAAGAACGTCCATGCGAGCCCGAACATCGCCGTGCACAACACCAGAACCGCGACCGCCTGCGCGCCGAGCTGGCCCCAGTCGCCGTAGAGCGCGCCGCGCACCCCTCCGGCCACTCCGTTCAGTCCATCTCCGTACGCGCCGTCGGAGAAGATCCCCACGGCAAGCACTCCAAACAATCCGCACACCCCGTGGACCGAAATCGCGCCGACCGGATCGTCGATCTTGAGCTTGCGCTCGACAAACCAGACCGACTCGACGACCGCGACGGCGGCTATGCTTCCGATCACCGCAGCAGCCCAAGGCTGCACAAACGCGCACGGCGCGGTGATGGCAACCAGACCGGCGAGCATTCCGTTCGCGGCCATCGACGGGTCGGGTTTTCCGACGCGCTTCCACACCCAGAACATCGCTACGGTGGCACCGAACGCGCCGGCGATCGCGGTGTTGACCGCGACGACCGCAAACCGCAGATCCGTTGCCGCGAATGTGGAAGCAGCGTTGAACCCGAACCAACCAAACAGAAGGATCAATGTGCCGAGCATTGCCATCGGGATGTGGTGCCCCGGCATTGCGCGCGGCGTGCCATCCTTAGCGAACTTGCCGATGCGCGGGCCGAGGATCATCGCGCCGGCGAGCGCAGCCACGCCGCCCATCGCGTGCACGACACCCGAGCCGGCGAAGTCCACCACTCCGTGTCCGAGCTTGAGCGAACCCGCGCCGAGCTGCGAGAGCCAGCCGCCGCCCCACACCCACGCGCCGTACAGCGGGTAGTAGAGCGCTCCACAGAACAGGCCCCAGATCACGAATGACTTGAACTTCCAGCGCTCGGCCATCGACCCGGTTGGGATTGTGGCCGTCGTGTCCATGAACGCCACCTGGTACAGGAAGAACCCGAGTACCCCAACGTCGTACGCGCCTCCGCCGAGGAAGAATCCGGTGTGCGCAATGACGCCGCCGTGCGACCCGAACCCGAGCATCGTCCCAAGCGGCTTCAAGAATCCGATCGAGGGCACCGACGTCGCGCCGAACATGAACGCGTAGCCGAGCGCGAAGTACCCGATGAGCCCCAGACCGAAGATCGCGAAGTTCGTCATGACGACGTGCGCGGCGTGCTTCGCTCTACAGAACCCGGTCTCGACAAGTGCGAAACCGGCCTGCATGAAGATCACCAGGATCGCGCCGAGAACGAGCCACAGCATGTTCAGCCCGATCGCCGTGTGCTCGGCGGCGTCCTTCCCGAGTGTCGCTCCCGTCGGATCGGCAGCAAAGGCCGGGGCCGCCGCAACGAAGAGCCCGACGGCAATCGCGGCGATGATCCACAAACGCTTTCCGGCTCGCATCTCATCCTCCTTTGTGTAGGCACATTGATGCTGCCACGCGAGGATTTCCCAACGATTGCCGCAACGTTACGAGCGGATCACAACCTTGTTCTCTTTCGCGGGAGTGCGCGCGCGACGCAGTCCCAACCTTCCGATGCGGGGTGCGGACAGAGCGGCACGACGCCCGTGTCCACGGTTACCTACCCTCCGAGCGCCGCGGGGTCCAAAATCCATCCGCGTCCACGCACGTTTCGCAGGAACTCGCGGCCGAGTTCGTGGCGAAGGCGCGTCAGCATCACGTCGACAGAGCGGGCGCGCGTCAGGCGAAGCGCCGCGGCAAGCTCGACTCGCGACAGCACGCGACGGGAGTTCGCGGCAAGCATCGCGAGAAGCTCCAGTTCGGTCGTAGACACTTGGAGGTCTCGGCCTTCGAACGTCGCGCGATAGGACGCTAGATCGACCGTTAGGTGTCCGATCTGCACCGGAGCGGCGTCGGCGCCCATCATGAACATGTACTGACGCTATGACGCTTAAGTTACCCCCCTTTTTCGGGTGTGTTTCGGACTTATTAACTCTCCGCAGAGAACCCGCCCATTGACAGCGCCGACGGGGGCCCGGACTATGGCTGGATGGCCGCCATTCACGGATCGGATCTCCCGACCCGGATGGATCAGCACGACGTGACCTACGAGTCCGGGATGGAGAGACTCACCCAAGCCATCCGGGACCTGGCTTCAGCGCACGATCTCGATGAGGTCGTCGAGGTCGTGCGGCATGCCGCCCGCGAGTTGGCCGATGCCGACGGTGCCACATTCGTACTTCGCGAGAGCGAGAAGTGCTTCTACGTCGACGAGGATGCGATCGCACCACTGTGGCGCGGACTGCGCTTTCCAATGGAAGCATGCATCAGCGGGTGGGCGATGCTGCACAAGGAGTCTGTGGTCATCCCGGACATCTACGTCGATGACCGCATCCCCCAGGACGCCTACCGACCAACTTTTGTCAAGAGCCTGGCCATGACTCCAATCCGTACCGCCGACCCCATCGGCGCCATCGGGACGTACTGGGCCACGCTCCACGAGGCGACCCCAACGGAAACGCGGTTGCTTCAAGCGCTCGCAGACAGCACGGCGGTGGCCCTCGAAAACGTCCGGATACTCACCGAACTCGAGGATCGAGTGGCGATACGAACCGCCCAGTTGGCGTCCGCCAACGCCGACCTCCGCCAGTTTGCCGCAATCGCTGCCCACGACCTCCGCAATCCGCTGGCGACCCTGACCGGATTCGCGGAGTTGCTGACAAGGGAGTTGGGCGACAGCGAAGGAAGGGTGGGCATCGCCGTCGACGCGATCGGCCGTACCAGCGCGCGACTCGTCGCGCTGGTCGACAAGCTGCTGGCCTTCGCTCAGGCCGGCTCGAGCGAATTGACCACCGACACAGTGAACCTCGACGAAGTGATGTCGTCAGTACTGACTGAACTTCATCACCTGATCGCCGAGCGCAACGCGCACGTCGAATGCGGCAGCCTTGGAGCCGCGGACGGGGACCGGACGCTGTTACGTCAAGCGATCCAGAATCTCGTCGTCAACGCGCTCACCTACGTTCGCGACGGCGTCCCGCCTCGGCTGCGGATCGACACCGTGCGCGCCGACGACACGGTCACACTCAGGGTGTCCGACAATGGACCCGGCGTGCCGTCCGTCGAGCGGGAGCGAATCCTCGAGCCGTTCGCCCGGGGTGCTGCCGCAGCCGGACACCCGGGCAGCGGACTCGGTCTTGCCATCTGCAGGCGCGTCGCAGAGCACCACGGAGGGCGCCTCGAGATCGGCGATGCCCCGGAGGGTGGATCCGAGTTCTCAATCGTCCTGCCCGCCCGATAGCCGCCGAATCGCCCCCGCGCGAGCATCCCACCCGAGTACCCGCCGACCTACGCGCGCGCCGGGATGACGAACCGATCCAGCACTTCACCGGTCGGCCTGATTGCCGTCACAGTGATTTCATCCCCCCGAACCGCCAGGAGCAAGAAGTGGTGCGCCGATACGCACTTGATCTTGTACGAGGCCTGCCGGATGCACCCGTAGGTCCCCGCGCCGCCCCCGCCGGTCACGACGTAGTCGATGCCGCGCACTCTGTGATGCTCATAGACGTGCTCGTGACCTGACAGCACCAGAGAAACGCCGTAGCGCTCAAACAGGGGAACCCAATTGCGCTGGACGGCTTCGTTCGCCTTGTGTCCTCCGCCGACGGTGAACGGCGGGTGATGGAAGTACGCGATCTTCACCCGAGCGCGCGACGCGCGCAGCGAGCGCTCGAGCCATGCGCGCTGCGTCGAGTTGTCGGGTTGATTGGAGTCAAGAGCGAAGAAGTCCACTCCGACGGCCGACCACGCATACCAGCGCCGGGCCCCCAGCACCTCGCCCGTCGAGGACCGACCGAAGTCGTGATTCCCCCACGTCGCGCGCCACCGGTGGCCGGGTGCCGAATACAGGCAACGCTCCGGCGCGCGGTAGTTACCGTCGGTGGCAACCCCATCGGGATCGTAGAAGTTGTCTCCGGTCGTAAGCACGTATCGGAAGCGCACGAGTTCGCGCACCGCGCACATGCGAGTCGTGATCGCGCGCTGCGCCGGCGTGCCCGCACCCCAGTCCCCCTTGACCGCGACGACGAGATCGGGATCCTGCACCCCGGCCGGAGAGGATGGTGACGGAGTGGCAGACTCGGATCTAGTTACCCGTGGAGTCGGCGAAACCTCAGGGCGATCGGGCGCGCGACTCGAACACGCGCCGACTGCGAGCGCCAGAACAACCAGGACCGAAGAGAGTCGCTTCACGCGCGCCGAACTACGCCATCCACCGGACGAGGTGACCGGCGATCTCTGCGCCTTTGTCTTCCTGCAAGAAGTGACCGGCTCCTTCGATCGTCACGTGCGGCTGCCCCGCGGTCCCCGGCACGACCTTCTGGAAGTAGCGATCGCCGCCGCGCGTGATCGGATCTGAATCGCTGAACATGCACAGGAACGGCTTGCTCCACTGCTCGAGCACCTTCCACGCGGCCCGGTTCGGAATCGAGGCGGGATCGTCCGGACTCGTCGGCACGATCATCGGGAACCGGCGCGCGCCCGCCGTGTAAGCATCCTCAGGAAACGGCGCGTCGTAGGCCGCGATGACATCCGCGGAAGGATCATTCACGCAACCACCCTTGACGATGCCTCCGACGTGAAACCGCGGCGCCTCCTGCGAGTACTTCTGCCACGCGAGAAACGCAGGCGACGGAGGAATGTCACCGGTCGGCAAGAACGTGTTTGCGGCGACGATGCGCGCGAAGCGGTCCTCGTTCTCCGCAGCCACGCGGAGTCCGATCAGTCCGCCCCAGTCCTGCCCGAACAGGGTGACGTCACGAAGGTCCAGGGCCTCGATCACCCCGCGCATCCAGTCCACGTGCCGCTGAAAGGTGTAGTCGGCGCGCGCCACCGGCTTGTCGCTGCGGCCGAACCCGACGAGGTCCGGCGCGATGCAGCGATGCCCGGCCGCGGACAGCACCGGAATCATCGTGCGGTACAAGTAGCTCCACGTCGGCTCGCCGTGCATCAACAGGATCGGGGCCGCGTCGCGAGGGCCGGCGTCCACGTAGTGGATCCGCAGGCCTTCCACCTCGACGTAGTTGGGTTCGAAGGGATAACCGGGCAGATCCGCGAACCGATCATCGGGCGTTCGAAGAACTTCCATGGCGGACCTCCCTTGAGCCGGAAACCGCCCGATGCTAGCGGTATCTCAGGAAGACCCGCGACCCCGCGTCACCCCGTCCGACCAAGCCTGTTGACAATTCACCAAACGGTTAGTTACCTTTCCCGCCATGTCCAGACCCCGTGACGCGCAGGCGACCCGCGCAACCATCCTCGAGGCGGCGGCGGCGGAGTTCACCGCCTGCGGCCTTGCCGGCGCCCGGGTCGAGTCCATCGCTGCGCGCGCGGGAGTCAACAAGGCCTTGCTGTACCACTACTTCGCCGACAAGGAGTCTCTGTTTCAGCACGTACTGGAGTGCAAGATGCATCGACTCACGTCCATCGACCTGGACCCGGCGCGCGCGGCGGAGATCGCCGGAGAACTGTTCGACTTCTACGCAGCGAACCCCGACCTCATGCGGCTGATGATGTGGGAAGCCCTCGACATCGGCATCGGGCGCGTGCCCGGTGAAGAGGAACGAGCGGCGCGATTTGCCGAGCACGTGGCGCGCGTGGAAGAGGCGCAGCGCGCCGGAACCGTGGACCCATCGCTCGACGCGCGCCACACGCTCATCACACTGATCAGCACGATCTCCGCCTGGTTCGCGTTCCCTCAAATCGCGCGACTGCTCGGCGGAGAAGACCCGTACACGCCCAAGGCACTTGCACGCCGGCGCGCGCACATTGTCGACATCGCGCGCAGGATCATCGACGAAAGGACCGAGAAATAGTTATGTTCGGCGGAGAGAACAAGCGTCAGAAGATCCTCGCACTGCTCACCATGTGCTTCGCGCTGTTCATGGCGATGCTCGACAACACGGTCGTCAACGTCGCCCTCCCGACGCTGTCGCGAGACCTCGGCGCAGGTGTCAGCGACTTGCAGTGGATCGTCGACGGCTACGTGCTTGCCTTCGCGAGCCTGCTGCTGACCGGCGGCATCCTCGGCGACCGCTACGGCCGCAAACGTGCATTCATGGCGGGACTTGTCATCTTCACGATCTCGTCGTTGATGTGCGGGCTGTCGGACACAACCCAAATGCTCATCATCTTCCGCGCGCTCCAAGGCATCGGCGGCGCACTGCTGATCCCGGGAACGCTATCGATCCTGACCGTGACTTTCCCCCCAAGCGAGCGCGCGCAAGCTCTGGGAATCTGGGCCGGCGTGTCGGGAGTGGCACTGGCGCTCGGCCCGACGCTGGGCGGCTACATGATCGAACACGTCGGCTGGGAATCGGTGTTCTTCCTCAACGTCCCCATCGGAGTGATCGGGCTCGCCGTCGCCGCCCGCGTAATCACCGAGTCCAGGGCGCCACACGCGCGCCGGCTCGATGTCCCCGGACTCGCGATCGGCACCAGCGCGCTGTTCTCGATCACCTACGGACTGATCGGCTCGAACCAGCGCGGTTGGACGCACCCAATCACGGTCGGCACGCTCGTCGCAGGCGCAGGGCTGCTCGTCGCCTTCTTCTTGTGGGAGCGGCACAGCCCCGACGCGATGATGCCGCTGGCAATGTTCCGCATCCGAGCGTTCTCCGCCGGCAACACTGTTGCGTTCGCGATTTCGTTCGGCATGTTCGGGGCCTTCTTCTTCATGAGTTTGTACATGCAGATGATTCGCGGCTACTCCCCCGTCGAATCCGGCATCCGATTCTTGCCGATGACGGGAATGATCATCGTCGCGGCGCCGCTGGCCGGTCGGTTCGCTTCGCGACTCGGGTCGCGTCTGCCGATCACGATCGGAATGCTCCTGGCTGCGACCGGGCAGTTCCTCATCAGCCGGATCAGTGCCGACACTCCATTCGCGCTGATCACTCCATTGCTCATGATCATGGGTGTCGGAATGGGAATGACGATGGCGCCGATGACGGCAGCAGTGATGAACGCCGTCGGAGCCGAACGAGCCGGACTGGGCTCGGCAACTACGAACACTTCGCGTGAAGTCGGCGGCGTCTTCGGGGTGGCGCTGCTCGGATCCCTGCTCACTACGCGACTCAAGAGTTCGCTGGGAACTGCGCTTGCGGCCGCACACCTGCCGGCGGCACAGTACGCGAGCATCGTCGAAGGGGCCGGGCATGGACGCATCGATCCCAGCCTGTTCCGCGGAATGGCGCCGCAGCAAATCGGGCTGGTCACCCAATCTTTCGGCAACGCGTTTCTCGACGGGTTCCAACTCGCGCTGCTCGTGGGCTCGATCGTGCTGGCGGCGGCCGCGCTGGTCGCATTTGCCTTCATCCCACACGGAGCCCCGACACACCACGACCACGAACACATCGCGGTCCACTGACCTAGGACGTCACGAGATACGGCGCCCTAGGACCATCAACCGGATGGCCCGGGCCGACTAGAGAAAACCGCCCGTGTTTGCCATATCCACACACCGGGGATGGGGGCGACAATCCTCTCAAAGGCTGCGCCGGAGGGGATCATGAGTTGGATCGAGGCGGTTTGCCCATCATGTGAGGCCGTTGAGTGTCGATCCGTGGACTTCGGACTTTGGGTCTGCGACGACACCTCGGCATCTTTCTACTCGTTTGTCTGCCCACGCTGCGGGGCGAACCTGCAGAAGCACGCAACCGACCGCATCGTCGAACTGCTGATCGCCGAGGGAATTCGTCCTGCGTTCTGGCATCTGCCCGCCGAGATGCGCGAAGAGCACACCGGACCCCCGCTTACGGTGGACGACGTGCTCGACGCGATCATCCTTCTGGACCGCCCGGACTGGTTCACAGAACTTACTCGCGCCACCCGGTAACCGCGCACACCAAGAGCCGGCTCGCCCTCCCCCGCGAGCCGGCTCGCGTGTGGGGAGGAAAGCTCAGCTCTTCGGGGGGCGCTTGGAACGTGTCGCCGGCTTCGCCTTCGCCTTGGCGGCGGGTTTGCGCGCGCCCGGCTTCTTTCGAGGTGTCGCCGGCCCGCGCGCGCGCCGGTCGGCCAGCAACTCGAAAGCGCGCTCCGGCGTGATCGTTGCCGCGTCGTCGTCCCGGCGAAGGCTCGCATTGGTCGTCCCGTCGGTGACGTATGGACCGAAGCGCCCTTCCTTCAGCAGGACCGGACCAGCGCTCACGGGATCGGCACCGAACTCACGCAATGGCGCGACCGCCGCACCTCGGCGCCCGTACGTCTTGGGCTGCGCGAACACCGCGAGTGCCTCTTCCAAGGTGATCGTCAGCAACTTCTCTTCCGACTCCAGGCTGCGGCTGTCGGTCCCCTTCTTGATGTATGGACCGTAGCGCCCGTTCAGCGCGGAGATCTCCTGTCCGTCGGCCGGATCCGTGCCGACGACACGCGGTAGCCGCAGAAGTTCGAGAGCTTGCTCGAGCGTGACCGTCTCCGCGGACATCGTCTTGAACAAGCTCGACGTTCGCGGCTTGTCCTTCTTCGCGTCACCGTTCTCACCGAGTTGCACGTAGGGACCGTAGCGGCCGGCCCGCGCAATCACGGGCAGATTCGACTCAGGGTCGGTTCCCAGAACGCGATCCTGGCTCGGCTGCTCCAGCAACTCCATAGCCTTTTCCACCGTCAGCTCATCCGGCGGCAAATCCTCGGGAACACTCGCGCGCGAGTCGCCCCGCTGGATGTAAGGGCCGTAGCGACCGGCGCGCACCACGATCTCGTCGCCCGACGGATCGACTCCAATGACGATCGAGTTCACCTCGCGCGCGTCGATCTCACCAAGCTGCTCGGTAACCATCTGCTTCAACCCCGGATTACCGTTGCCGAAATAGAACCGCGTCAGCCAAGGCGTGGCCTGCTGGCGACCATCTGCGATCTCGTCGAGGTCGTCCTCCATGCGCGCGGTGAACTCGTAGTCGACCAGGTGCGCGAAGTGCCGCTCCAGCAGCGCGACAACCGCGAAAGCGACGAACGAGGGAACCAGCGCCGAACCCTTCTTGAAGACGTAGCCGCGGTTCTCGATCGTGCTGATGATGCTCGCATACGTTGAAGGGCGGCCGATCCCCATCTCTTCAAGAGCCTTGATCAGCGTTGCCTCGGTGTAGCGAGCCGGCGGCTGGGTCTCGTGCCCCTTCGGCTCCAACGCCACGACATCCAGCGCGTCGCCGGACCGCATCGGCGGCAGCACGACTTCGCGATTCTCAAGTTCCGCCTCGGGATCGTCGGCGCCCTCGACGTAGGCGCGGAGGAACCCCGGGAAAGTGATCACGCGCCCGCTCGCCGCAAACTCGGCATCTCTGCCGTCGGCAGACCGCGCGCCGAGGCGAACCTGAACGGACTGCCCGCGCGCATCGACCATCTGGCTGGCGATTGTTCGCTTCCACACCAGGTCGTAAAGACGAAACTCGTCCGAGTTCAGTTCGGACTCGACCTGATCGGGCGTGCGGAACGTCTCGCCGGCTGGACGAATGGCCTCGTGGGCTTCCTGCGCGTTCTTGACCCGGCTCTGGTAGCGGCGCGGCTCAGCCGGCACCGACTCAGCTCCGTACATCGCAGTCGCCTGGGCGCGCGCCGCCGCTACCGCGGTCTCGGACAGCGTCACCGAGTCGGTTCGCATGTAGGTGATGTAGCCGTTCTCGTAAAGCCTCTGGGCCACCTGCATAGTGCGATGCGCCGTGAAGCGAAGTTTGCGCCCGGCCTCCTGCTGCAGCGTGGACGTCATGAACGGCGCAGCCGGCGAGCGCCGCCACGGCTTCTCCTCCACCGTGCGGACCGCGAACGTCGCGGGAAGCAACGCCGCAGCCAACTCGCGGGCCGACGCCTCGTCCAGACGCGCCACCGCGCGCGGCTTGAGTTCCCCGTTCTCGTCGAAGTCCTTGCCGGTCGCGAGGCGCGCGCCGTCCACCGACACCAACTGCGCAACCACGGCTCCACCCTGGGAACGGAATGTCCCCTCGATGTCCCAGTAGCCGGCCGGCGTGAACCGGATTCGCGCGCGTTCTCGGTCGACCAGAATCCGCGTCGCCACCGACTGAACGCGCCCAGCCGACAGTCCGGGCATCACTTTCTTCCACAAGACGGGAGAGACCTCATAGCCGTACAAGCGGTCGAGCACCCGGCGCGCCTCCTGCGCATCCACCAGCCGTCGGTCGAGTTCGCGCGGACTCTGCACCGCCTCCTGGATAGCCGAACGCGTGATCTCGTGGAACACCATCCGCTTGACGGGAACGCGCGGCCCGAGGACCTCGAGTAGGTGCCAGGCGATCGACTCACCTTCGCGGTCCTCGTCGGTTGCGAGGTATAGCTCCGACGCGTCTTTCAGAAGTTGTTTGAGCTTGGTGACTTGCTTCTTCTTGTCGGGGGTGACGATATAGATGGGCTTGAAGCCGCCCTCTACATTCACGCCGAGGTTGCTCCACGGCTCACCCTTGTGCGCCGCCGGCACCTCCGAGGCGTTGCGCGGGAGATCGCGAACGTGGCCGAACGACGACTCCACGAGGAAGTCGCGCCCAAGGATGCCCCCGATGGTCTTAGCCTTGGCGGGGGACTCGACGATGACAAGTGGCTTTGGCACGGGCCGAAGAATGGGGGGCACTTCGCTTCAATGTCAAGCGGCGCGGGATGTCTCATGCCCGATTCGAGACACATTTCCCCAGGAAGAAGGCCCTAGAGACGCGTTTCGAAACATCCCGACGTGCAGGAGCGGTTTCGTCGCCTATGGCCGGTCGGTCGATCTCAGGACGTCGGTCCCACGCCGGTGGCCACCGTCGCATCGGAGATGCCGCCGAGCTTCAAGACGTGCGCGGCCAGCGGCTCGAGGATGCCGAGCAGGCGCTCAGACAGCGATACCCCGAGGGCCTCGAACGGTGCCGAGGCCAGACGATCGGTCTCGACCTCGATCATTTCCCGGAACTTCCTGCCGCCGTCGGTAACCTCTCCCGCCTGGTCGAGGAATCCCCGTGTCGCCAGGCGCGCGCGCGCCTGCGCGTAGGCGTCCTCGCCCCACATCCGCGAGTTCAACAGGAAGTCCCTGCCCTGAGGCCGGATCGCGGCGTGGATCGCGACGGCATCCACCGCGCGCATCCCGTGCGAGAGCAACACCGCAATGTGACCGTCGCCCCGGTACTCGCGAAGCAAGTTGGCCCCGTGCCATACGACCGAACGCGGATCCTCAGGCCACTGCAAAGCGGCGTGCGCAGCAAAGAGCGCGCGCCCTTCCGGCCGACACCCAGCCGCCGCCTCGCGAAGCAGTTCCCCCGCTTCCACAAGACGCCCCTCATCAATGTCCGCGTCGTCGAGCAACCGCGCGAACGCACGTCGCACCGCCCGCGACCGGGCGTCGAGAACGTCCTGGGGATCCGCGACACCCCACGTGACGCCCCTCAACAACACCGGATTGAAGCTGTAGAACAGAGCAGCGACGGCGTCCGGCGAGACTCGCCCCAAAGCGGCAGAGCGCGACACGAAATACCCCGACACCGGATCGAGCCCGATCTGTTGGTACTCCTGCGTCGCCTCAGGCGCGAAATAGATCGACGAAACCAACGGTTCCAGCACAGTCAGAAAACGTCTCGCTATTGCCGACACCTTCTCAACCTCCCCCGCGCGCGCCGACCCAGGATCGATCAGCGCGAAGCGCGACCGGCCTTGGCGCGAGGCGCGCGTGTCTTCGCCGGCGCCTTTCGGCGCGTGGCCGGCCGCCCAGTGCCGCGCGCAGCGGAGGCCTTCTTCGCAGAGCCGCGAACAGGCGTCGCCACGCGCGCGACGGCCAGCAGTCGCTCAAGTCCTTCGACGAGGTTCTGGTACTTGGCTTCAATGGCCGCGGTGTCTCCACGAAATGCCGCAGGCAACGGAGTTCCGGTGTGACTCGCCCGGTCGGCGAGGATGCGAGCGAGATCGTCCGCGCTTACAAGCGCCCCACGTACGTGCGGCCGCTTCGTCTTGCGCAAGAGCCCGGCCTGTTCCCACTGGCGAACCGTGTTGTAGTGGACACCCGCTCGCTTCGAGGCCTCTTGCCGCGTCAGCCAGTTTCCTGTCGCCACCCGACGCGACTGCCTCTGGGAAACCGCACCGTGCCTGGTGGATCGATGCCGCCCAAGCCCCATCGCGTGCTTCGCGACGAAGTCACAGTCGGCGCAAGGAAACCCCTTAATCCTTCGCGCGCGAACCGGCTTCTTCGCGGCCGGCTTCTTGGAGGTCGGCTTCTTCGACGTTGTCTTCTTGGTTGCGGCCATGATGCTCCCTCCCGTCGGGAATGACGCGATTGCAGTCGGCAATCGTATCAACACGAAATCGACTGCGGGAGCCCCAGCGCAAACATTTTCTTCCCAACCCCGAATGGCCACGGGCCCACCCCACCACAGATCGTCGGCCGGTAACGCGCGCGCACTCCGCGCGGCCGCCTATGCGACGCGATTGACACATCATTCACCGTTCGCGCCGAAGTACCATACAGAATGTGCCTACGATCGAGATTGCGCTCGGTGACATCACCCACGAAAGGGTGGACGCGGTAGTGAACGCTGCCAATTCCACTCTTCTTGGAGGGGGTGGCGTCGACGGTGCGATCCACCGGCGCGGTGGTCCCAGCATTCTTGCCGAATGCAGAATCATCCGCGAACGAATGTACATCGACGGCCTCCCAACAGGGCGCGCGGTGGCGACGACGGGCGGGGACCTCGCGGCGCGTTGGGTAATTCACACGGTCGGCCCGGTCTTTGCTCGGACACAGGACCGCTCCGACCTGCTGCGCTCATGTCACATCGAAGCTCTCAGGATCGCAGACGAACTGGGCGCGCGATCCGTCGCCTTCCCCGCGATCTCGACCGGCGCATATGGGTATCCGCTCGACGAGGCTGCGCCGATTGCGTTAGGAGCGGTCCGAAACGCGAACACTCAGGTGACGCTGGTCCGCTTCGTGCTGTTTGACGAACGCGCCTACAACGCCTTCATTCGAGCGATGCGCGCCGACGCCTAGAACACGGCTCTGTTGGTGATCGCACAAAGCGTCGCAGCGACTCTCAACGCTGCGGCATTCAGCCCGCGTCGCGTCCCAGGAGTTCCGCCGCGCGCAGAGCCAGGTACAGCTCGGCCATCCCGGCCGGCGACTTCGGATCCCGCCCCGTGAGTTCCTTAACGCGGGCGAGCCGGTACGCAACGGTGTTGGGATGCAAGAAGAGTGCGCGCGCGACGGCGGGCAAAGAAGGACCTCTCGCAATGAACTCAACGAGCGTTCGGCGAAGATCCGGATGCCCTTCGAGCGGGTCGAGAACCGCCTGCGCCAACCGGCGAGCCACGCCTCGCTCGCGAAGAAGAAGTTCCTCGACCATGACTTCGCCGTAGGCGACCACATGCCGTCCGGATCCGGCGCGCGCCGCTGCCAGAGCGATCCACGCCTCTCGATGCGAGCCGACAAGTTCCGCCACGGTTTCACGCGCGCGCCCGATCCCCGCGCGAAGGTCGACTTCCAGCACCGACGACGCTCGCTCGACGAGCGCGCTCAAGCTTGCGTGCATAGCCTCGGAACGGCTGCCGTCTGCGGGAAACACAACTGCAAGATCACCGCCGTGAGGGATGACGACAGAAGCGTCGGCATCGGGCAACTCCGACATCATGGCCTTCAACCGATGCCACGCAGCGCGGAAGTCGGCTTGCCTGTCGGGGGCGGAAACACCGATCGCCAAAACCGCATGCGGAACGGCAACGTCAAGGCCCAAAGCCTCCGCGCGCGCCAGCACCTCGTCGGCCGTCAGGGTTCCGGAAAGCGCACCGTCGAGGAAATCGCGGCGCGCGGACTCGCGATCGCTTGTGAGCCGTTCATATTCCGCGAGGTAGGCCTGTGCAGCAGCGCCGCTTGCTGCGTCGGTCCACTGCATGACGCCGGTCGCCAACTCGAGCCCTGCACGCAAACGGTTGGGGTCGTCCCCGATCTTGCGCATCGACTCGACCCACGCGACATGGGCCCCCGTGCGATACGCGGCGAGCAGGGCCGACAGCGGCACCCCTTCGCGCGCGCGCCGCGACGCGCTCTCACCGATCCACTGGAGTTGTTCTCCGCTCGGAAATGCTCCGGCACGCAACGACCCCACGAACCCCTCGAGGTTCTTCAGATTCACGTCGCGAATCTGTCGCAAGGTCTCGTCGGGGAGCGAGCGGTAGGCGGGGATCGCAACCAAGTACCTCTCAAGCATGCGATCGGCGAGCACATCGATGTCTCGCTCAAGTTCGTCCAGGATCTCCCCCAGCGCGCGCGCCACCGCGCCGCCCTCGAGTTTCGCTGCATCGGCTCTCGCGGGGCGCTTTCTAGCTCTCGGTCCGGACACGGGTGCCCCCAACGTCGCGCGGCTCTTGTGGAACCCACAGTATAGACCGGACGAATCCGGACACACCGTGCCACCTCTCCAGCGGATCTTCCCGTCTCCCCAACTCCCGCGTGCGCCAATTCCGCGAATCGCCAAGGCCTAGACGCTTGCATCCTGCTCCAAGTTGTCACAAACTACGGCAAGTCGGCCTCAGGCCGTTAGACCCCCAGAGCGGGCCGGCCGTCATAGTGCGGTCGGCTCGCTCGCCCCAATTCGATCCCGCCACGCCTCTGCGGGCACACCTTCGGGCGACAGAATCGCGGGCTGCCCAGGAATAACCATCTTGCAGTTGGTTATTGACCGATGCCCTCTCTTCGCGGTGCTCTTACATCAGGCCCCTCCCGCGCCGGTGGGGGTTCCCAACGGAGAGGAGACGGCCATGACGCGCCGCTCTTGCGCAGGGCTGGTGCTCCTTGTCGGAATCGCGCTCATCGGACTCGTTCTCGGGACCCGACTGTTCGAACGGGCAAACGCCTTTGAGCGGGTTAGTTCCGACATGCGACCCATGTTCGAGGCCGGAGCGATCTCCGCCCTCGAACAAGATGCGGAAGTGGTCACGACGTTGGCTCGGCAGTTCCCCTCCTATCTCCCCGTGGTCGCAACACGGCTTGGCTTCACTCGGGCACAGTTCGAGGACTTCCTAACCCAATACCCGAGAGTAGAAAGGGGTCTCGGGCAACTCCCTTCCGTCGGCGACCGACTCAGAACGCGGATTGAGGCACTCGGCGAAGAAAGCGGTCGATTTGCGCAAGCCGACTCCATCCCGACGAAAGATCGGTCAACCGCATTCGTGCCCTGGTTCATGCTGATCGTGGGGATCGTCGCGTCGATGGCCGGCATCGGAATGCCGGCGCCGTCACGCACGGGGGCGGCTGTCGCGATGCTCGCCGGGGCTATGGTTATTCTCGCGCCGCTCGCGACTCAACTTCCGTCGAAGGCGTCGACCGCAGACGAGATGCACCGCAATCTGGGCGCAATAATGACCCGAGAGACGCTCGAGCGAGCCGAGGCCGACCTGAGTCTGGCGCGGTCCTTGGACGTCGAGATTCGAACACGAATGCTTCCTGCCTTGGCGGCGCAAACCGGCCGCACTGACGCGCAATTGCTGTCGGCCCTTAGAACCTCGTCCCCCAGCGTCGCCGCAGCCCTTGACGAATTCCCCGGCGCGCTCGTGCGCCTCAGCTCGATCACCAAGTCCCTGCGGGGATCCTTGGCGGACTTCCAAACAGCCGCGGGCATCCGGTACGCATGGATCGCATGGAGCGCCATCGGCCTAGGCGTCGTCTTGCTACTCCTCGGCGCACTGAGTGAGGCAGGCGAGGTCGCAGTCCGTATTCGCGAGACCGACCACCTCGAAACGAGGCAAAGACGCGCCGCGTAGCGGAGAATCACACACGTGTGATTCGAGCGGTAGAGACTCCACGCCCCCGCCATACCCATCACAAACACCCTTCAATTACCTGCCCAAGATGGGTCGATCGGGCCAACCTCCAGCACGCCCGCATGACGTTCTATTGAGACATGGGAGCAGATGCGTGGGTTGTGACGGCGACATCGGTGCTGTTGTCCGTCGGATTCCTCGGGGCCTTCCTGCGCGCGAGCAAGGGCGCCGCACGCCTCACGCTCACCGAACAGTCGATCGCCGACGCCGACGCCTCCTGGGCCCCGCGAATCCGCAAGGCGATCCGCCGAGGCTCGATCACCCTAGCGTTCCAGCCGATCGTCTCGGTGCGTACGGGAGCAGTGGCGCACTACGAAGTCCTGGCGCGCATGGTCGCCGACGACGGCACGCTGATCGACGCCGCGGAGTTCATTCCGACGGCCGAACGCTGCGGACTTGTTTCACGCCTGGACCGACTCGTCGTGGACGCGGCACTCGTCTGCCTCGCGCGCGCACACGCAACCGGCGCGCGCGCCGGGTACTCCATCAACCTCTCCGGCCTGTCCCTGTGCGACACGTCCACGATCGAGCACATCACGAAAGCAATCGCGACCTCGGGGGTCGATCCGTCGGCGCTCACGTTCGAAATCACCGAGACCGCGGCGATCGCGAATCTGTCGCAAGCACGGCGTTCGATGCAGACCCTGCGCGACATGGGATGCCGCTTCGCACTCGACGACTTCGGCAAAGGCCTCTCCTCCTTTACGTATCTGCGCTACCTGCCGGTGGACGCGCTCAAGATCGACGGTGCTTTTCTGCGCAACTTCCACACCGATCCCGTCAACCAGGCGATGGTCCGAGCAATGACCGATCTCGCCCGGACGCTTGGGCTCGAAACGATTGCAGAGTGCGTCGAAGACCCGGCCTCGATGAAGACCCTGCGCGCGCTGGGGGTAGGCTACGCCCAAGGGAATTACCTCGGACGACCGTCAATCGGGACACGACGCCCGAACGTTTCACTCGCGGAGCCGGCGCACGCACCCCGAACAACTCAGACACTCGAAGTCCATCTTCCCGAACGCACCCCCTGCGAACTCATCGAGTTCGTAGCGTTCCTCGACGACCTGGACCGCCAGCTCCGCGGAATGCGCGACGCCGGTCAACTCCCCGCATCACAAGTCACGCGACCAGACGAGTTCGATCACCTCGTCGCCGACCTCGTCGGCAGGGTGCGCGCCCAGGCAAGCGAAGCCTTGGCGGCTGGGGATCGTTTCGTCCGCCTGCGCCTTCCCCTGACCCGGCGGCTCGTCGAACTCGTCGCATGGACCGAACCGCGCATCCAAACACTCGTCGGCCTGTCCGAAACCGGGGCAGTCCCGGCAGAATGGGAACGCTCGCTGACGATGATGGCCGAAGTGTTCGAAGCCGTACGAGCACAACTCCCTCGCCCGGTCGCACTCTCACACGTGCCGACTCGCTGGGCGGGATGACCGGCATCGATCCGGCCGGACTAGGTGCAAGATAGCTCGGTAGGGCCCTTGCTTCGTCCCCGCCGCACTCCTAGCGTCCATGACGTGACCGTGCGGGCGCGCGCCGGGCCGGACGAGCCCGCACCCAACCACGGGAGGGGATGCCGCATGAACGGAGCGATCATCGCGACGTGGGGGACCCCGGTGAGGGGCCGCGAGGCGAAGGCGCTCGAGGTCTTCGGCAAGGTGTTGGCGCACTACGATGACCTTGCCAAGCAGGGCCGAATCCACAGCCATCGCGAGTACTTCAGCCTCACGGGGAACGCAAGCAAGTGGGGCGGGATGCAGATCGTCGAAGGCGAGACCGAGGAGTTGCTGAAGCTGCAGATGGAGGAGTCCACCCGTCGATTGACGGCCGAGGCACAGCAGATCGTCGAGAACTTCACGGTTCAGATCTGCGTAGGCGGCAGCGAGCGCTCGATCGCCGACGAAATGACGATGTACGCGGAGACGCTCAAGGCCCTGGGCTACCTCTGACACGTTCCCGGTATGAAATAGGCTGCACGCGCCTTCTCTCCGCCCACCTGACGGCGTGAAATACTTAGGTGCGCGCTCACTTGGGTGCGCGTTTGCTCCAACGGCTCTAAGAAAGAGGTCTCGGATCAAGCTTAAGCAGCGGACACCACCAACCGCAGCGGGGGCACGACGTCGCGGATTCGTGGCCGTGGCCGTTCTCGGCATCTTCGGCACGGCGTGCTCCATGGCGCCGCTCGCAACCCAGCAAGCCCTGCCGCTTGCCCTGCGCTCAGCGGTTCTGAGCGCCGACGGCGCGGTCATCGCGAACCTGTTCGAAGAGAACCGCGTCGTCGTAAACGGCGCCGACATCCCCGACGTCGTGAAGAACGCGGTGGTCGCGGTAGAAGACGCCCGGTTCTTCGAGCACGGAGCCGTCGACACCCGCGCCATCGTGCGCGCGCTCGTCGCGAATCTTGAGGCGGGTCGTACGGCTCAGGGCGGCAGCACGATCACGCAGCAGCTCGCGAAGCTCATGTACACCAAACCAAACAGCACCAGGGGCCTTCAAACGAAGGTGCGCGAAGCGCGCCTTGCGATGAACTTGGAACGCGAGTACACCAAGGAGCAGATTCTTGCGATGTATCTGAACCGAGCGTATTTCGGGGCTCGTGCTTACGGAATCGCCGCGGCGGCAGAAACCTATTTCGACAAGCGGCTCGCCAAGCTGACGGTAGGGGAAGCGTCCATGCTGGCGGGATTGATCCAGGCCCCCACAAGTCTCAACCCTTTCACGAACCCGAGGGGAGCGAAGGTTAGGCGAGCCTACGTCGTGCGCCGGATGCTGCAGGAACGAATGATCACTGCCGCACAGGCGAAGGCTGCGACAGTCGAACCGCTGCGATTGCGGAAACGATTCTCGAATCGGTTCGCCAACTACCGTTTCCCGTACATCGTCCAGCACGTCGAGAACGAGTTTCTCACCAGTTCCAGATTCGGAACCAGCGAAGAAGCGCGCGCCGACCAGTTGTATGCGGGCGGACTCGCCGTCCAGTCAACGATCAACCCTAAATGGCAAACCTACGCCGAGGAGGCCGTCGCGAAGGTCCTGTACTCCTCTACGGACCCTGAGGCCGCCCTGGTAGCCATCGATCCGAAGAACGGTCGAATCAAAGCCATGGTCGGCGGTCGCGACTTCTTCGCCGACCAGTACAACATCGCATCACAAGGTCAGCGCCAACCGGGAAGCTCATTCAAGCCCTTCGTATTGGCAGCAGCCTTGGAGGAAGGGATCTCTCCCAACGCTCGCTATAACTCAACGCCGGTCAAGCTGCGATTGACCAACGGTCAGACGTGGGACGTTGACAACTACGACGGCGCGGGACACGGAATCGTAACCCTGCGCGAAGGGATGAGGAGTTCGATCAACGGGGTCTTCGCTCGACTGGTCATGGACGTCGGAGCCGATGATGTTGCCGACGTCGCACACCGAGCCGGCATCACGTCGCAACTTGATGCCTACCCGTCGATCGCTCTGGGAGGCCTCACCCACGGCGTAACACCGCTGGAAATGGCCTCCGCCTTTGCGACCTTCGCCTCCAACGGAAAGCACTTCACACCACACTCCATCGCATCGGTCAAGGATGCCTCCGGCAAGGTCGTGTTCAGCGACACCAATCTCAAAGGCGAGCAGGTTCTCGACCCCATGGTGGCCTACACGGTGACCAGCGTGCTAAAGGAAGTCGCATGCTGCGGGACGGCACGTCGCGCCCAATTCGGCCGCCCCATGGCCGCCAAGACCGGCACAACACAGGAACGCAAAGACGTGTGGCTGGTCGGCTACACGCCGGACCTGGTAACCGCCGTCTGGGTTGGATACCGGCACCCGAGACCGATGCATTATCTGCGCGGCCAGCAGGTATACGGCGGCACGATTGGAGCCGCCATTTGGCGCGAGTTCACGAGTCGCGCGCTGGCATCGACGCCGCCTCACGACTTCATCCGCCCGAACGCCAAGCTCAAGCTGCGCCGAACCGGAGGGCCCTGCGGTGAAGGCGCGTCAACCAAAGTGGGCAAGGCCTGCCCGTCGGTAACGTCGTCGCCTACGACCAGTGCGACGACGTTACCGATGCCTAAGCCCACACCGACGCCAAGCCCGACGCCCACACCGACACCCACACCGACACCCACACCGACACCGACACCGACACCGACACCGACACCCACGCCGACGCCAAGCCC
>JBAZZY010000038.1 GCA_041658565.1 Actinomycetota bacterium
CTTGAGCACTGGCGTACTCCTTCCTGCCGGTGTTCGAGCACCGGCCTCCGACATCGCTTTCAGTCGAAGGAAGGGTACGCCGCGTCTTTGTTCAAACCACGCATCCACAACTTCCGGTTATATCTCTTTACCAGTCTAAAGCTCGACAATGGCGTAGTGCGCCGAATGCACGCCTCGGAGAAGGATGCGTGGATCGTTAACTCCAATATCCGAATGGCGCATAACATGGGGTTCGACGTCGTAGCGGAAGGCGTGGAAACGGAGATCACGTATCGTGAGCTCCAGCAAGCGGGATGCTCGCACGCCCAAGGCTACTGGATCGCTCGACCGATGCCATTGGAAGACTTCCTGGTCTTCGCTGCCTCCGGGCAAAGCTGGCCCGACGACGAGACCGGTCTGTTTCACATGGCGATTCTAGATCACTTGGAGTGGCGGAAGTTTCTTATCGACAAACTGGTGCTATCGAAGCAGTTGCACCTGCCATTGTCCGAGGACGACGTCAGGCGCTGCCAAATTGCGGCCACCGATTGCCGTCTCGGACGCTGGTACGATGGGCCGGGGCGTCGGCATGTGGGGACGGCGGAATATACGAGACTGGGTAAGGTTCACACCGCGCTGCACGCCTGCGCGAAGCACATGTTCGAACTGGCGAAGGCAAGCACTGGGCCCGAGCAACTCCATTCGGCAATTCGCGAGCTCTCGAAGCATTCCATCCGTGTGGTTGCCAGTCTTCAGGCGCTGGAGCAGGTCACCCTTGGACGGCCACGGGCGAACGCGAAAGCGTCATTCTCGGGTGTGAAGAATCGTTGAGTCGGTCTTGAATCGGAAGCCTTTCAGGCCAAGAAAACCATTCCTGTCCACAAACGGCCGATTTCGTTTGCGGTTTTTCAATACAGCGCAGTTCAGTTGTGCGTGCCACCGAACAACGGCTTACAGGGCGACGCGCCGCGCGCGGCGCGCGCCTGAAGCCGGACGTTATGCAAGCGGATGGTGCCCGAGGTAAGAGCCGTGAGTGACCGGTCGAGTAAGTCACGTCGGAGCCTTGGCCTTAGAGGTTATGCCTCGAGAGGTTATGCCTCTGGGGACATCCCGGCCGGTTTCGAACGCATTCGGGAACCTCATCAGGACGCTCCGCTTAGCAGGCGTGGGAAGCTTGTCTTCTATTCAATCCTCACGGCAGTCGTTGCAGGGGGAGGGGTCTTGATATGGATGACCGCCGCGCGATAGGGCCGGGATTGGGGATGGTGAAACGGTTGCATAACTCGCGGCTAGAGCAGACCCGTCCGCCCGCTGCGCGGGCGTCCGGCCGCTGAGCCGCCAAGTCGTTCAGCGGACCAAGGGCGGCGGGCGGCCCCAGGTATCATCTGGTCCTAAGGAGGACCGATGAGGTTCACGCTTGAAGTCGAGGAGGAAGACGACGGCCGCTGGCTCGCCGAGGTTCCCGAGCTAAGCGGGGCGCTCGCCTACGGTGACAGTCCCGGTGCGGCGATCGCGCATGTGAAGGCCATCGCCTTGCGGATCCTGGCGGATCAGCTCGAACACGGGGAGACCGATGCTGACCTTAACGACATCTCCTTCGCTGCGGCGTGAGCGGATGGTCGGGGACCAAGGCGCGGCGCGTCCTGGCGGCGCTCCTAAGGATCGGTTGATCTATCAAGCGACAGCGCGGCTCCCATCGAGTCCTCGAGCGGTCAGGTTGGCCGGACTTCACTTTCGCCTTTCACGATGGGGAGGAGATCGGGCCGAAGATGCTCGCGCGCATCGCCAAGAGAACCGGACTTACTCCCGAGGATCTCTAAGAGGTCGCGCGCCTTTGAACTCGTGCGTGCAACGGACCGTTTCCGCGCGCGCACTCCCGCCCGCTGAACGCCCAAGTCGTTCAACGGGCGTGAGGCGATGAGAGGCGAGATCCCCGAAATCATCTCCACTGCGAGGCTTCGGCTTCGTCCTTGGCAGTTGGACGACGCGGGTGACGTCTTCAAGTATGCGTCCGATGAAGAATGGAGTCGCTACCTCCCCGTGCCGCACCCCTATACCAAGACTCACGCGGAGGAGTTCGTCGCGCGGCAGGTTCTGCTGGATCGCTCGCTTCACAGTGCTTGGGCGGCGGAACTCGAGGGCGTCGTCGTCGGCGGTTTGAACCTCGGCCTTGTGGCGGAGCACTGCCGGGGGACTATGGGCTGGTCGATTGCCAAGCGGGTTTGGAGCCAAGGCCTGGCGTCTGAGGCCGCTTCGGCGGTCATTCATGCCGCATTCAACGCTCTGCCTGATCTCAACCGGATCAGTGCGAGTGCCGACTCCAGGAATTTCGGGTCCCTTCGGGTGATGGAGAAAGTCGGCATGCAAAGGGAGGGGCTTTTCCGGCAGTATCGTCGGGCGGGGGGTGAGCCAACGGACGAAGTCTGGTGTGCGATCCTGCGGGATGAATGGCTGGCCAGCAGGCCGGACGGTGACCGCCGTTGAATCCGCGCGTACAACGGACCGCCCGCCCGCTTCGCGCGGGTCCGGCCGATGACGCGCCAAGTCGTTCTACGGACCCTAACGGTGCACCTAGGTAAACTGTCCCTATGACCAAGCTGGAGAGACTTGAAAGGGACATCGAATCCCTTTCCCCCGAGGAGGCGGCGGAGTTCCGCGCCTGGTTTCTCGAGTACGACTGGAGGATCTGGGACCGTCGGTTCGAGCGCGATGTCAAGGCAGGGAAGCTCGATGCGCTCGCGAGGGACGCCGTGCAGGACTACGACGCCGGACGCACCTCCGAGCTTTGAGGCACCGCGCGTCTCCCGCGTTCTGGGATCTGTACCGCTCCCTTTCCGATGACGTCCGGGAAGCCGCCGACGAAGCCTTCACCCGGCTCAAGCAGGATCCCAGGCACCCCTCGCTCCATTTCAAGAAGGTGGGTCGGTTCCGCTCGGCTCGCGTCGGCCTGCACCACCGGGCCCTGGCCGTGGAAGCGCCCGAGGGGCTTGTCTGGTTCTGGATCGGGACGCACGCCGACTACGACAGGCTGCTGAAGTGACGCTTCCGCAAACGGCGTCGCTCTCGTCGTGGAGCACCTGGATGTCCAGGAATGATTGACCTGCACCGTCGAGAGGACCTCGGCCCTGGACGAGGGGTGGATCCGTTCCTTGGGCTTGGAATCTGCGCGATCGTCGTTTCCCTGGTGTGTTTGGCGGCCATCGGATTCGGAGCCTTGCTCTCGCTGAGGGAGTTCTGTGACCCCCGAGCGGGTCAAGAACTTCCGAGGTGCGTCGATCACGCGCCGGCCATGGCCGCGTTCGCCGCGCTTGGCGCGATAGGGCTTGCCTCTATGGTCATCTACCTGCGACGTCGCAGCCGGCAGATCCAGGATCGACGCGCATCCCGTCGCGAACTCATCGTTGCGTTCGTTGTGATCGGTCTTGCTCTCGCAGGCTGGGCGACTGAACGATGGGCAACCGAGCCGCGGATCCCTTCGTTGGTCGGGCTTAGCGTCCGCGACTCGGAGACGTGGCCAGTCCTGAGTCGTCTCATGGTCGTGCAGATAGTGAGCATGAAGGACTGCTCGTCGGAGGAGGAAGCGGTAGTGATCGAGCAGGATCGTCCTGCCGGCGGCCGCATTGCCGGGTCGCCCGTCATCTCGGTGCGGGCAGGCTGCGCCAAGCGCGTCCGCCCTCTTCCTACTGCCGAACCCGCTCCGATCCTGTCATGATGGCCCGACCGCTGCTCAACCGGCGCGTGCAACCGACCGAGCACTTGCAGGGCCGCTGACGCGCCAAGTCGATGACCAGACCCCCCATGAATGAAGGATGCGTGTTTTGCAGAATCATCTCTGGCGATGAGCCGGCGAGCTTCGTGTACGGAGACGACGAGTGTGTCGCTTTCCTGAGCTTGCACCAGGTGCGGCCTGGTGAGATCGCGATCATCCCGCGGGAGCACATCGACCACTTCACGGATGTGCCGGATGCGACTGCTGCGCACATGATGAAGGTCGCCCAACGGTTCGGGCGTGCGTTGCAGAGGAACCTGGACCCGGATCGCGTCGGATATCTCGTTCACGGATATGGGGTGGCCCATGCCCATCTGATGGTGGTGCCGCAGCATGCGCCTAACGACATCACGTCGGGCCGCCTGGCAAGGGTGGAGGATGGGCGCGTCGTCTTCTCCATCGAGCAACTCCCGCTGGTCCCGCGAGAGGAACTGGATCGACTCGCCAGCGAGATTCGGGCATGGGCCCAGGATGTGTGACGTGCTGGTCAACTCACGGCCGGAACCGACGCTCGCCTTCGGCTCGCGCGGTTAAGCCGCAGGACGTTATGCCGATCAGCTTGCCGCACCCGGAGTACAATCTGAGGGCGATGAACCGTGCAGTTCCGGTGAACGAGGTTGTCTCGGTGGATCCCGACGTGATGAGCGGCGCCCCCGTCTTCCGCGGCACGCGGGTGCCCGTTCGCACGCTGCTCGACCACCTAGAGACCAGCGATCTTGAGACGTTTCTAGACGATTTCCCTTCCGTCTCGCGAGAGCAGGCGGTGCGCTTCCTCGAGTTAGCCAGCGACGCCTTCCTCGCGGAGTTGTATGCGGATTCTGCTTGACGAATCGGTGCCTCGGCGCCTGAAGGCACTGCTCGCTGGCCACGAGGTAGTGACTGTGAGGGACGCTGGCTGGGCCTCCTTCTCGAACGGTGAACTTCTGACTCGTGCGTCTCAGGTGTTCGACGCCTTGGTTACGGCTGATCAGAAGATGCCGCACCAGCAGAATCTCACTAGATTCGACATCGCCGTTGTCGTCCTGGTTGCGAAGACCAACACGATGGTCGATTACGAACCGTTGGCCCTGAAGTTGAGGACGACGGTGGAGTCCGCTACCGCGGGCGCGGTCTCATGGGTCTCGGCATGACTCGTCGCGGACCCGGCCGGCGTCGCCGTCGGGTCATCGCCCAAGTCGTTGTGCAGACCGATACCTTTTGAGAGAGGCGGTGCCGAGAAGACGATGACGGGTGGCGCTGAGCACATGAACATCTGGGATGAGATCTACGCCGGAGGCGGGTACGGCGATTTCGACCCCGACGAGGAGGTCGTTGAACTCTGCAAGTCCTTGATGCCTGGGCGTGCGATAGATGTGGGCGCGGGGGAAGGCCGTCATTCTCTTTGGCTGGCCTCCCAAGGCTGGCGCGTGGATGCCCTTGACGTCTCTGCCGTGGGGCTCCGGTCACTCGCATCCCGGGCCGAGGAAAGGGGCTTGCAGGTTAACTGCGTCGTGGGCTCTGCCGCAGAGCACGCCTACGGGGATGGGGCATACCGGCTTGTTGTTTCTACGGGTGCCGCGTTGAACTTCTTCAAGAAGAGCACGGGAAAGGAGATCATTGGGTCGCTCCTCAGTGCCCTGGAACCACGCGGTGTCCTCTACCTTTCTGTCGTGACTCCGGACGATCCGAGCAATCGCAGGTTGAGGCAGGAGGCAGTGAAGGTTGAAGGCGACAGCTTCTTCTCGGAGCGAATAGGCACCTGGGTTACCGCCTACACCATGGATGACCTGAGGGACTGCACGCGAGGGTGCGAGACGCTCCTCGCATGCGAGAAGGAGATTCACGACACCCACGGTACGCCGCACACTCACGTCATGGCCTACGTCGCGGTCAG
This sequence comes from Actinomycetota bacterium, assembly GCA_041658565.1. NCBI lineage: Bacteria > Bacillati > Actinomycetota > Actinomycetota bacterium. The sequence continues at coordinate 5,622 of JBAZZY010000038.1, forward strand.
GAAGTGACCGGCGGATACGGTGACAGAGATGGCTGGCAGGCCGCGCACGGATGTAAGTTGCACAGACAGCCACCGTTCCCATGACTTCTCACTCTGATTCCGTTGAACTCCGTGGTGTGGCCACGGAGGATGACTGGCTCACGTTTCATGCCATCCGCAGGCAGGTGCTCTGGGACGCACGAGGTCAGGAGGGTTACGACTCCGATCATCCGGATGATCGCGCGGCGAGTAACCATCCCTTCCTCTTCCTGGCCGCAGGTCGACCTGTCGGTGTGGTGCGTGTTGATCTCGATCCTCCCGTCGCCTGGTTGCGTCGCGTCGCGATCGTCGAAGACTCCCAGCGTCTTGGTCACGGAGGGAAGATGCTTGAGATTGCAGAGAACTTCGCTCGCGAGCAGGGATGCTCGACCGTCGCCTCGAATGTCGATCGTGACGCCGTGGGGTTCTACAAGCGCCTCGGTTATCACCCGGCCCGACATGACGCGGACCTGAGGATGGAGAAGGCACTGGCATGAAGCTGTACAACCCGCCATTGCAGCCGATCGCTCCCGCTGGCGCGCTCCCGGCGTCTGATCGGCGAAGTCGTTGAACAGCCTGGGAGGAGGTTGAGTGTGAGTATCTGGCCGGTGCTTGCGGCTCTCGCGTACGCCCTTCCGATCGCGTGGGCGATTCTGGTTGTGGTGCGATTGAGGGAACAGCGCGATCTACTTCAGCGGATCTCGAGTGACATCTCCGCGCTGAGGAAGACCTCGGAGGATGACCGGTCCGTCAACGGATGACAACACGCCGGGCGGTCTGATCGCGGCTGGAGCCGACGCTCGCCTTCGGCTCGCGGTTCAGCCGCAGGACATCTTTAGACGAACACGTGGCACGGTGGTGACGGATACGCATTGTCGTCGGACGCGGATGAGATAGGAGGTGACCTGTGGGTTGGATCTACCTGCTCGTTGCCGGGCTGTCCGAGATGGGATGGCCGCTCGGGCTGAAGCTCTCGCAGACGACAAGCCACAAGCTCCCTTGGATGGCCGTCGCTATCGCCGCCATGGGTTTGAGCGGTGTGTTCCTCTGGCTTGCACAGAAGTCGATTCCGATGGGAACGGCCTATGCTGTATGGACGGGCATCGGTGCGGTGGGAACGTTCATCGTAGGGATTGTGCTCTTCAAGGACCCAGCGACTGTCGCCAGGATCGTCTCGGTCACATTCATCGTCATCGGACTCGTCGGCCTCAAGTTGTCCCATTCGTGAGCGGACCAATGCGTCCCAGGCGAAGGAGAAGTGATGTTGCGGAATGACATGAGGAGCCGTCGAACCGGCGCATCGACGCAGACATACCGGCCAGGTGAGGTACGCTCTGCGGCGAGGGCGTGCGGCCGGTTTGCCGGTCATGCGCAACGAGTGAGCCGATGAATAGTCAGTCGGACCGATCAGTGGGAGAGCCTCCCGGGACTGTCTTTGCTGCCAGCGTGGTGTCAGGTGTCTCCGCCATCCTTGCGTTGCTCTTTCCCCCTCTGGGATGGATCTTCGCTGTCGTTTACGCAATAGCGGCCGTCGCTCTATACCGCCTCCAGGTTTGGGCGTATTGGGTCTTGCTCTTGGTGAGCGGAGTCGGCTGGATCGTCAGGGCTGCCCAAGGCCACTTCGATGTCATTGGCACCGGCGTTGTCATTATCGTTCTCCTTTTGACGCCATCGGCAAGAGCTGTTTTCGGGGTCGGGAGATACTCTGCGTCAGGGGAGAGCCGGGATTCAGGGTGGTAGGCGCACGGTATGGCAAGCGAATGCAGCGGCCGTCGGGCGTCGCCGGAGCCGTTGACGCGCCAAGTTGTTTTACGGACCAGACAAGGGGGCGATGGTCGTGAAACGTAAGGCAGTAGTCCTGATTCTCCTCGGCTGGGCAGTTGCCGTCTTCATTGCCCTCAGTCTGCCCTCCAAGTGCCCAGACCAGTGCAGAGGGGCTGCGTGCACTCTGATGGGCTGCACGCCCGGTATCACCTCCGTCCCAGGGTTAATCGCAGGGGCAGTCGTTGCGTTAACTGCAACCGGGATCGGGTTCTGGTTCATCATGAGGCGTGAAACCTCTGAGGGCGATACTTGATGGTCGGCGATGCGCAAATGAACTCCGAATGTCGTGGCTGTTTCCGCAGACGGACGCGCGTGCAACGGACCGAGCACTTGCCCCGAAATAGTTGACACTCTGGCCTAACGCTCAAGGAGGGTTGTATGGCCAGACCCAACAAACCGCGCACCACCAACCGCTATTCCGCTGAATTCAAGCTCAACGCGGTCAAGCTCAGCCAGATCGACGGCGTGCAGGTCGAGGACGTCGCCGAAGCGTTGGGGACACGTCCCTTCATGCTCAGCCGCTGGCGCAAGGAGGTTCGCGACGGTGTCATCCGTGCCTGCGCCGCGGTGGTCCATCGCGTCAGCGCACACCCGAAGCGCTCGGATCCTGTTGTCCATCGTTCTCGCACTCACTTTGGCGTACTCGGATGATTCCTCGCATACTTGCTCGTCAAGGAACGGCAGCCTTGGATCGTCCTGGGGCCCGCCGTGGCGCTCGTGGCCGGAATAGGCTTGTCGTAGCGCTTAGCGGCGCGGTTCCCTCGGACTCCCAGACCATGGAGTGATTCTCAATGAAAGCTAGGAGCGCGGCTAAGGACTTCCCAGTAGTGTGCGTGGGAGGTTCGGCTGGTGGTCTCGACGCATACATTCGATTGCTGCAGAATCTCCCGGCTGACATGGGGGTTGCCATCGTCATCGTCAATCACCTGAGAACCGTGGCGACCAGGTTGCACAAGATCCTCCCGAACTACACGACGATGCCGGTTGAGTTGATCACCGACGACCTCGTCATTGAGCCCAACCACGTGTTCATCATTCCCGAGAAGCGTGACCTGCATGTTCTTGATGGCGAATTCCGCCTCAAGCCGATCTCCAAGCCCAGGGGATGGCCTGACGTGATCACGGTCTTCCTGCGCTCACTCACGGACAACTGGGACGGGAAGCTCATCGCCGTCATCGTCTCCGGCTATGACGGCGACGGGGCGGCCGCGCTGTGCGGCATCAAGGAAGTGGGCGGCATCACCATCGCGCAGAGGCTCGACACGGCGGAACAGCCGGACATGCCCGAGAGCGCAATAGAGACCGGGTGCATCGACTTCGTCCTCGCTCCTGAGAATATCGGTAGGGAAATCGCAAGAATCGCGCTGTCAATCGAGTAGCGGATGCTGCTTGGTCAGCTGCCGGAACCGGGCATGTACCTTAGAGGCTATGGACGATTGCTGTACCGACAAGGCTTGCGCAGTTGACGGGTTGCGCGAGCGCCAAGCTGCGACGCTTCGCTTCGTTCTGCTGGTGAATGCCGGGATGTTTATCGTGGAGCTCGTTTCCGGCTGGCTCGCAGGTTCCGTAGCCCTGCTCGCCGACTCCCTCGACATGCTGGGGGACGCCCTTGTTTATGGTTTTAGTCTCTACGTCGTCGCGCGCGGCCCGGTATGGAAGGCGCGGGCCGCTGTTGCAAAGGCGGCGGTAATGGGTCTGTTCGGCGCGTTGGTCCTCGGGCAACTCGTCTACAGGCTTCTTTTCCCTCAACTCCCGACGTTCGAGACCATGGGTGCGGTGGGTGCTCTCGCGCTTGCCGCAAACGGCGTGTGCTTTGCCGTGCTTTGGCGCCATCGTGCCGAGGACATCAATATGCGGTCGGTCTGGCTGTGCTCGCAGAACGACCTGATAGCAAACGTCTCGGTTTTGCTCGCGGCGTCGGTGGTTTGGTTGACGCGGTCGCCTTGGCCGGATGTCGTTGTCGGCGCACTCATTTGCGCAGTGTTCCTTCGTTCGGCGCGTCTCGTCGCTCGCGAGGCGCGTTTGGAACTGCGTTGAATACGCGCGACCACCCGCCGCCGACCGGCGGATGAGTCCTCTACTTGCCGCGCGCGCGCCTGTCGGGTGAGGATGCGCGGATGCTGATCTCTGCGAAACTCGCCCCTTGCTTCCCGTACGAGCAACTCGAGGCGTTTTGGCGCGCGGCCGACGAGTTGGGGTTTCACGCAGTTTGGAACTACGACCACTTCTACGGGCTCGGCACGACGCCCGAGGCGCAGCGCCAGGACACGCTGGAAGGGTGGACGACGCTGGCGGCCATGGCGTCGGTCGTGAAGCGCGCGCGTGTGGGGTGCATGGTCACCGGCGTGACGTATAGGCATCCGGCGGTGCTCGCGAAGATGGCCGTCGCGGTGGACCACATCTCCGGCGGGCGCCTCGAGTTTGGGATGGGCGCGGCATGGCATGAGCCCGAGCATCTCGGCTACGGAATCGACTTCCCCGCGGCGGGAACGCGCATTGCGATGTTGGACGAGGCGCTCGAGGTGATCAAGAAGTTGTGGACCGAGGACACCGTGTCTTTCGACGGTGACCACTACACCTTGCGCGACGCGTTCTGTTTGCCCAAGCCGGTGCAGCGTCCGCGTCCGCCAATCGTGGTGGGCGGCAGCGGCCCTCGAAAGACGTTGCGGGTTGTCGCAAGGCACGCCGACGAATGGAACACGCCCGGGCACGACCCGGAGGAGTTCTCGCGCCTCAGCGGGATCCTGGACGAGCATTGCGCGGCGATCGGACGCGACCCATCGCAGATCCGTCGCTCGGTTCAGCTTTTCGTGCATCCCGCGCAAGAGGGTCAGATCGAAAAGCAGATTGCTTCGCTGCCGGTGTGGGAGCAAGCCGGATGCGAGCACGTCGTGCTGAGTTTCTATCAACCTCCGACGCGCGCGCAGCTCGAGCGTTGCGCGCCGCGCTAGAAGACCCCGTGCGGATCGAGTCCAAACACCCTGAGTTGACGGTTGCCGACGTGCGGCGCGCGCTCGCCGGCCTGCCCGACGCCGAGGGTTACGAAGTGATCGTCAAGCCGCTTCGGTATCGGACGGCTCCGCACCTTGCGGCGTTCACGGTTTTCGAAGATCACTCGATCACGCTTCAGGTTCCGGAGCCGTTTATGCCGTTCGGCGAGGTGGTGCACTTCGGCGCGAAGCGCGTGCCGGGCAAGGGCATGAAGTTCGTGCCGCTGTCGGAGGGGTTGACCTTTCGCTCGCGCTCTGAGGTGCTGAGGTTTCTGTACTGCCACGAGTGGTATCACTGGTTCCTCTACGAGGTGCTCGGCAAGAAGTCCATGGCCGAGATCGCTTGCGATCGCTTCGCACTGCGGAACTTCCGCCGCCGCCACGTGACGATCGACGACGCGCGCGCGGCCTTGCGTCGCACCGCGCGGCCTTGACGTTTCGGGCGAATCGGGCGGACGGTTTGTTCTCCCCGGGGACCAGTCGCGGCGTAGACTGAAGGGTCGTGACATCTATGCGCATCGGCTCGGGCCTGTCCACGCATCTTGATCCGCTGCGCGCAGCGGAGGAGGCCGTGGCCGAGGTGGCCGCGGGAGTGATTCCGGGCGAGGCGAGCGTTGTTCTGGCTTTCGTCTCGTCGGACCATCGAGACGCCGCAGAAGACATCGCCGGTGTGTTGCGGGATTGTTTTGGCCGCGCCGAGATCGCAGGGTGTGTGGCCGAAGGGATAATCGGCGGCGCGCGGGAACTGGAGCACGGCCCGGCCGTATCTGTGTGGGCGGCGGATCTGCCCGGTACTCGCGTCGAGGCGTTCGCCCTGGAGTTCGACGACGAGAACGCGTCGTACTCGGGATGGCCGAGGGAGTTGCCGTTCGGCTCGACTCTGATCCTGATGTCCGACCCGTTTACGTTTCCGGTGGTTCATCTGCTGGCGCAACTGAACGAGCAGCAGCCCGGCGTGCAAGTAATCGGCGGAGTCGTCAGTGGTGTGCATGAAGAGAGGCAGGTGCGCATGTTCCTCGGAGGCGAGGTGCGCGCGCGCGGCGCCGTCGGAATCGCGGTCTCGGGGCAAGCTCGTGTCGGGACGCTGGTGTCGCAAGGGTGCCGGGCCATCGGGGAGCCGATGATCATCACGCGCGCCGATCGAAACCTCATCTTCGAGCTTGGCGGCCAGCGACCGGTGGATCGAATTCGCGATATCTGGTCGAAGGTGGAGCCGGCCGAGCGCGCGCTGATGGCGAACGGCCCACTGTTTATCGGCCGAGTCGTAGACGAATACAAGACCGACTTCGGCCGTGGGGACTTCGTCGTGCGGAACGTGATGGGGGCCGACGCCGAGAAGGGCTTCATTGTCGTGGCCGACGTGGTCGAGGTCGGCGAGACCATCCAGTTCCACGTTCGTGATCCTCGCGCCGCCGACGAGGATCTTCGGCAGATGCTGGGATCCGTCAGTTCCCCAACGTCGGGCGCGCTTTTGTTCACGTGCAACGGGCGGGGCTCGAACATGTTCGAGGAGCAGGACCACGACGCGGCCGCAGTCCACAAGGGCCTGGGAGAAGTTCCGCTGGCCGGGTTCTTCGCCAACGGAGAGATCGGGCCGCTGTCGGGGCAGAACTTCTTGCACGGTCATACGGCATCCTTGGCGATCTTCGGCCCGTAGCGGACCCCGGCGAGGGGCCGTACCGGCCGAGTAAGATTGGCGCTTGCGGGAGCTCGGGCCGACCGGGCTGAGAGGGCGGATGCACGCCGCCGACCGCGGAACCTGATCGGGGTAATGCCCGCGGAGGGAGCGAAATGAGCACCACCACGTCAGCCAACGGGAGCGCGACTCCGGGATCGGTCGCGCGCGCGGGGAGTCGCAAGGTCTTTGTGTCCGGACCGAGTCCGGACATCCGCGTTCCCATGCGAGAGATCGTTCTGTCGCCCACGCCGGTTGGGGCAACCCTCGAGCAGAACCCGGCCGTGCGCCTGTACGACACCAGTGGCCCCCACGGGGATCCGTCGGTTGCGGTGGACGTGCGCGCAGGGGTGTCCCCGTTGCGAGACGAGTGGATCCGCGCGCGCGCCGACGTCGAGGAGTACGACGGCGCATCTTTGTCGATCCCCGTTCCCGGATTCGGCGCGCGCCGCCGGCCGTTGCGAGGCAAGGGCGGTGCGGCCGTCACGCAGATGGCGTACGCGCGCCGCGGAATCGTCACGCCGGAGATGCACTTCGTCGCGATTCGTGAGGGCGTCGAGGCGGAGTTCGTTCGCGAGGAGATCGCGCGCGGGCGAGCGATCATCCCGGCGAACATCAACCACCCAGAGTCCGAGCCGATGATCATCGGGCGCAACTTCTTGGTGAAGATCAACGCCAATATCGGCAACTCCTCGGTCGCCTCCTCGATCGAAGAGGAAGTCGAAAAGATGACCTGGTCGATCAGGTGGGGGTCCGACACGGTGATGGACCTGTCGACCGGGCCCGACATTCACCAAACGCGCGAGTGGATCGTGCGCAACTCGCCGGTGCCGATCGGCACGGTTCCGATCTACCAAGCTCTCGAAAAGGTGGGCGGCAAGGCCGAGGAACTGACCTGGGAGATCTACCGCGACACCGTGATCGAACAGTGCGAGCAAGGCGTGGATTACTTCACCGTGCACGCGGGCGTGCTCTTGCGATACGTGCCGCTCACCGCGCGCCGGGTGACCGGGATCGTCAGTCGCGGCGGCTCGATCCTTGCGGCCTGGTGTCTTGCGCACCACCAGGAGAACTTCCTCTATACGCACTTCGAGGAGCTGTGCGAGATCATGCGCTCCTACGACGTCGCATTCTCGCTCGGGGATGGAATGCGCCCCGGATCGATCGCCGACGCCAACGACGAGGCTCAATTGGGCGAGCTTCGGACGCTCGGTGAGTTGACCAAGGTGGCCTGGGAACACGACGTGCAGGTCATGATCGAAGGTCCCGGCCATGTGCCGATCCACAAGATCAAGGAGAACATGGACCTGCAACTCGAGTGGTGCCACGAGGCGCCCTTCTACACGCTCGGGCCGCTTACGACCGACGTCGCTCCGGGTTACGACCACATCACCTCGGCGATCGGCGCGGCGATGATCGGTTGGTACGGTACCGCGCTGCTTTGCTACGTGACGCCGAAGGAGCACCTCGGCCTGCCGAATCGCGAGGACGTGCGCCAGGGCGTGATTGCCTACAAGATTGCGGCGCACGCCGCGGATTTGGCGAAGGGGCATCCCGGCGCGCAGGCGTGGGACGATGCGCTGTCGAAAGCGCGTTTTGAGTTCCGCTGGGAAGATCAGTTCAATCTGTCGCTCGATCCCGAGACCGCACGTTCGTTCCACGACGAGACGATGCCCTCGGAGCCCGCGAAAAAGGCCCATTTCTGTTCGATGTGCGGCCCGCATTTCTGCGCGATGAAGATCACTCAGGATGTGCGGGACTACGCGGCTTCGCACGGTCTGGACGAGGATCGAGTGATCGAGGTCGGACTCGAAGAGAAGGCACGGGAGTTCCGTGAGCGCGGGGAGATCTACACCCGAGGGTAAGGTCCGAAAGCCGGGGGCCGGCGGTTATAGTGGCCGACATGTTGCTGTTTCTGATTCGGCACGGACTCACGTCGCATACCGGGGTGAAGCTCTCGGGGTGGACGCCCGGCGTGCACTTGTCCAAGGAAGGGCGCGCGCAAGCCGCGCGGCTCGTCGAGCGAATGGCCGGCGTCCCGCTGGACGCGATGTATGCGAGCCCGCTTGAACGCACGGGGGAGACCGCGGAACCGCTGGCGCGCGCCCGCGGCCTCGACGTCGGTATTCGCGAGGAACTGGGCGAAGTGCACTACGGCCGGATCGAGGGCAAGACGCTTCGCTCTCTCGCGAAGACCCCGTTGTGGTCTCAGTTACGGGCCCGGCCGTCCGATGTGCGATTCCCCGGCGGTGAGACGCTGTGTGAAACGCAGGCGCGCGCGGTCGGCGCCGTTGAGGAACTGCGCCGCGACCACGCAGGGAAGTCGGTCGCGGTGTTCTCCCACGGCGACTGGATCCGGCTGGCGCTCGCGCACTACGCGGGTGTTCACATCGACTTGTATCGCAGGCTCTCCGTCGACCCGGCGTCGGTGAGCGTGCTGCAGTTCTACGATGGAGGCGTGCAGGTGCGTCGTGTCAACGATTGCGGCGACCTCTCGTCGGTCCCATTGCCGGCACCCGCGACGGAGAAAACGGCGACAGCGACTGCGACACGAGGGAGGCGCGCGCGATGACGAGGTCGTTCGACTTTGATGCGGTCGACCGCATCACGGCCGGTGCGGTCGGCGAGCCGGGAGATAGGACCTTCTACGTCCAGGCGCGCGCCGGCGCGCGCCTGGTTACGTTGTTGGCCGAGAAGGAACAAGTGGCCTTGCTGGGCCGGGCGCTCGAGCATCTGATGTCGTCTTTGCCGGAGGGCCCCGAAGGATCCGAGCCGTCGGCATCCGATCTGGATCTCGATGAGCCGCTGGAGCCGGAATGGCGTGTTGGGGAGATCTCAATTCAGTACGAACCAGACGGTGACCGTGTCGTCGTTGGATTGATGGAGGCCACCGAGGTCGACGAGTCCGAAAGCGAGAGACCTGGGATCGGGGAGCCGGCGGTGGCGCGGTTCATCGTCACGCGCGCGCAAGCGCGCGCGCTTGCCGGCCACGCGCTTGCTGTCGTCTCTGCGGGGCGCCCCCTGTGCCAACTCTGCGGTCTTCCGGCGCCCCAAGGGCAACCGCACGTCTGCCCGGCCACGAATGGCCATCGCGCCTACCGGGAGTAGGCGGTGATGAGCGTCTCGGATGAGCAGGCGCGCGCGCTGTTGTCCGAGGGTGAGATCGAGATCCAGGGATTGTTCACCGATGCGTCCAACTACACCTTCGCTGTTGTCGTCGCACGAGAGGATGAGCGGGCGACGGCGGTCTACAAACCGCAACGCGGGGAGCGGACTCTGTGGGACTTCCCCGTGGGGACGTTGCATCTGCGTGAGGTCGCCGCATACGAAGTGAGTCGCGCGCTCGGATGGGACATCGTGCCGCCGACCGTCGTTCGAGATGGACCGCACGGACCGGGATCGATGCAGCTATTCGTGGAAGCGGATCCGCAGGAGCAGTATTTCACCCTGATGCCGGCGCGCGCCGCTGAGTTTCGGGTCGTGGCCGCGTTCGATGTTGTCGTGAACAACGCGGACCGCAAGGCCGGGCACTGTCTGCTCGAGAGCGGCGGGACGCGGCTTTGGGCGATCGATCACGGTGTGTGCTTTCACGCCGACCCCAAGTTGCGCACCGTCATCTGGGACTTCGCGGGGGAGTCGCTTCCGGGCAGCGTCGTTTTGGACCTCGAGAGGTTTGTTGCGATGCGCGAGGGCGGGGATTGCTTGGCGCAGTTGCTTTCGCCCGAGGAGATCGACGCCGTGTACGCGCGCGCGTCGGCGTTGCTCGCGGCCGGAACGTTTCCCGATCCACCGGCCGATCGCCGGCCCTATCCGTGGCCGCCGGTCTGAACTACTTCCGAATCGCGCGCAGGCGCGAGAGCTCTTCAGGGCCGGGCCAAGGGTTGGGCGAGCATGTGAAGCCGTTCGCCGATCGCATCCCCTTGGACTGCTGCATCATCACGGGCGCCGGTTTGCCGTTGGCGGCGCAGGACTGGTGGTGCAGACCCAGGGAATGGCCGACCTCGTGATTGATCAGCATCCGCCGGTACTCGGTAAGCGACGCCGGGAACTTGGCAGAGTTGCCGAACCAGCGGTCGGAGTTGATCACGACCTCGGGTCGTGTGCCGCACGAGTAGGTTCGGTTCACGCTTAGACCGGTGAGGCGCAAGCAGCGTTTCTGCGATTCGTCCGGGGTTCGCAATCCGACCAGCAGGGATCCCAATGGGTGGTAGCGGAATCGAACGCTTCCCGACGCCGTCCAACTTCGCTTGTCGCACAGGATCGCGCGCACGGCGCGCGCGAACTTCTGCGGCGACATGTCCAAGCCTTCGTCGATCTCGACCCGGAACGACACGACGGTCGCTCCGGGAGTTCCGCAGGGCTTGCGGGATGCGCCCGCGGCAAGCGGACTCGGGCTTGCCGCCGCAGACGCGACCGGCGAGGCCGAGATGGTTGGGGTCGGGCTCGCGGCGGGCGAGGCCGGGGCGGCTCGCGGTCCCGAGGCTTGCACCGGTTCAAACGGCACAGTTCGCAGGCCGCCTATGACTGCCCCGGCGAGGCCGAGGCCGACGACTGCTCGTGCTGCTTTTTGGGCCCGTAATTCCACGGACGCGAGATTAGCGAGCGCGGGGCGCGCGCGCGAGGGCCTTCAGCAGATCTTCCGGCCCGAGATCTGGGTCGAGATGTATGTGCCGGCCTTCCCGCCGCCTCCGTTGGTGACGGCCGGCCATGCCGCGATGAGGTTGCACTCGTGGTCGAGTGTCGTTCCCCATACGTCGGTCGCGCGCGAGCACAGCAGGCCGCTCTTGATCCCGCCGCCGGGTCCGGCGTCGCACGTTCCCATCAACTCGGCCGCCGTTCCCTCGTAGGCGGGGAAGTTCGCGATGCGCTGGATCTCGAGGACGGGGTCCTGGCTCATCGCGCCGGTTACTTGGGCGAAGGTCGTGTACCAGTAGTGCTTTCCGTTCGGCGCAGTTTCTCCGGCGTACCAAACGATGTCGAGCATTCCGGGGTCGCCGGCTGTGATGTTCGGCAGCACGTTGCCTGGGCCGCCGGCCGCTTTCACGGGTTTCGGCTCCGACCAATGCTCGATCCCGGGCGGTGCCCACTTGTACAAAAGCGCGGCGCCGCTGAAGTCCGGATAGGGGTTGGGTGCCTCGGGGTAGAGTACGTAGACATTCCCAGCGCGGTCCAGCGACATGTCCGCCTGCTGCATGGTGACTACCTGGTTCGTGTCGGCGCGATCGACAACCAGCGTCGTTTCCCACGATCCGGGAGATCCATCCGGTGATGTCGCAAGCCACAGACGGTTCGAGGCGATGATGTTGAACTGCGGAGAGTCGATCGAGGCGACGCAACCTCCGCCGACCGGCGCGGCCCGCGCGCCCCACAGCGCGTACAACTGCCCGGTCTCGGGGTTCACCTGGAACTCGTCGGGACCGCCGGAGTTGGCGCACTGCAAGTCCAAGAATGCTTGGCTTCCGGGCAGCGTTATCGGGACCGGGGCTCCGAACGTGGCACCGTTGTCGATCGAGGTCTGCACCCACATGTTGTGCGAGGCGAACCCGCTCGCCAGGTTGTGCCACAGCAGGTAAACGCGCGGGAGTCCGGTGAGCGGGTCGTCGCGTCCGACGGCAAGCCATTGCCGGTCCTGGTCGACCAGGGTCGACCCGACGGACAAGTTCCACGTGTCGCCTCCGTCGTCGGACCACGACACCCGAAGGCCCACGCCCGCGAAGTCCAGTTCCGTCGCGATCAGACGTCCCGTCCGCGTCGCGACGATGTCTACGTCGATTGTCGGCATGCGCTGGCCGGCCGGTTCCGTCTTGGCCCGAGTCCAACTCAGACCGTCCTCGGATCCGTAGACGACCGCGCGTTCCGAGCGGTTGGTGACGACCCACCTCTTACCGTCGGGCCCGATGGCGAGCCGGGGTTCGGTTCCTCCGTCCGACTTTTCGAGCTTGATCGGAACTGAGAAGACGGCGGGTCCGTCCTCTTCCGCGTGCCCGCTCAGATTCGCCGCGGAAACAGCGGTCAATGCCAGGACGACGGCCGTCATCCGCCGCCGCCGGATTCGTGAGGTCTTCATGTCGCTGGGTTCGACAAGACGGGCGGCATTCCTGCCGGTGTCGCCTACCCGACGGGTTCGGTCCCGTCCGAACCCGTCGGGTAGCGCTGTGTCGGATCAGCCGCCGCCGATGCCCGGGGCCACGATGCCGCCCTGGGTCATCTTCTTGAGGTCGAGCGCTTCGTCGACTTCCTTCTCCGAGATCACGTTCTTCGAGATCGTGACTTCGCGGATGCTTCGGCCGGTCTTGAAGGCCTCCTTCGAGATCTGGGCGCACAGGTCGTAGCCGATCGCCGGCACGAGCGCCGTCACAATCGGGAAAGACTGCTCGACCAAAGACAGCGCGCGCTCGTTGTCGGTCTGCAAACCCTCGACGCACTTCGTCGTCAGCAGGCGCGCGGCGCTGGCGAGCAACTGGATCGACTCCAGCAGGTTGCGCGCGATCACCGGCATGAAGACGTTCAACTCGAAGTTGCCCATCGCACCGCAGATCCCGATCGTGGTGTCGTTGCCGAACACCTGCGCCCCAACCTGGGTGACGACCTCGGGGATGACCGGGTTCACCTTGCCGGGCATGATCGACGATCCCGGCTGCAACTCCGGCAGGCGCAGTTCGCCGATTCCGGCCCTGGGGCCCGACCCCATCCACCGGATGTCGTTGGCGATCTTGATCATCGACGCTGCGATCGTGCGCAGTTGCCCGGACGTCTCGACGCACGCGTCCTTGGCGCCCTGCGCCTCGAAGTGGTCGTCGGCTTCGCGGACGGCAAGTCCGGTTCGCTCGGCGATGATCTGGATTGCGCGCGGCGCGAACTCCGGTTCTGCGTTCAGACCGGTTCCGACGGCTGTTCCGCCGAGGGCCAGCTCACTCAGGCGCGCGCTCGCGTCGCGCAGCCGCGCGATGCCTTTCTCGATCTGCGTCGCGTAGCCGCCGAACTCCTGGCCGAAGGTCATTGGAGTAGCGTCCATCAAGTGGGTGCGTCCGACCTTGAGGACCTCGGCCCACTGCTCCGCCTTTGCGCGCAGGGCGCCGGCGAGCAAGGTGAGCGCCGGCACGAGGTCGTCGCCCAGCGCCATCAACGCCGAGACGTGAATCGCGGTAGGGATCACGTCGTTGGAGGACTGGCCGGCGTTTACGTGGTCGTTGGGGTGGACATCTTTGGTGCCGCGCTTTCCGGCGATGATCTCGCTTGCGCGTGTGGCGATGACCTCGTTGGCGTTCATGTTCGTCGAGGTACCCGAGCCGGTCTGGAAGATGTCCAAAACGAAGTGGTCGTCGAGATTTCCGGCGATCACTTCGTCGGCGGCCTGGAACACCGCCTCAGCCTGGACCGCGTTCAGGTGTCCGAGTTCTTGGTTCGTCTTGGCCGCCGCCCACTTGATGATCCCGAGCGCCTCGATGAAACGGCGCGGGAATCGCTGCCCGCTGACGGGGAAGTTCTCGACGGCGCGCTGTGTCGATGCTCCCCAATAGGCGTCGACGGGGACTTGCATCTCGCCCATCGAGTCCTTCTCGATCCGGTACTCGCTCATTCGCTGGTCACGTCCTCTCGTCCGGTGACCCCGCGGCAGGCCGTCCGGCCGGCCCGAAGCCGTATACCTTCTATCGCCGCTGGGGTTGCACGTCCATTTCTCCGGGCCCTTCCGGGCGAACCCCCTAAACTTCTTCTTTTCCGTATACCGCCGCAATCCGGTTGAGCGCGGCGGAAGAGAAGTCGATTCGGCAGGGCTTGTCGGGTTCCGTGCAGAATGTCGTCGAAGGCAGTGGATGACCGTTCAGGACAGGATGTGAGGAAATGAGAGTTTCCAGGATCGTAGCGAGCCTGTTTGTCGGGCTTCTCGCTTTCACGTGGGTTCCCGGATCTGCCGACACCCAGGCGCCGCCGAGACGAATCGTTGAGATGCGCGCGGGTGAGTTCGTTCCCTACGCGATCCTCGCCCAGGTCAACGATGTGATCGTCTTTCGCGCCATGGCCGGGGGCGTCGACGTCGCCGCATACAAGAACGCCAACTTCGACTCGTCGTCGCAGTATCCCGCGGGGATGAGCCCGTACAACGAGTTCGAGTGGCAGTACACCGGTGGGGACGTGTACTTCCGTTCTCCGAAGAAATCGGAGTTGGATGCCGGTGGGAGCTGTACCGGGATGTGCGGGGTCATCACCGCCACGGCCCCCCAGGGGATGCCGGCGGCTCCGGCGATCACAAGTCCGACCGGTGCGGTCGCGTTGGATACGCACAGCGTGTCGATCGCCGGGACCGTGTCGGGCGCGACCAAGGCCATCCGGCTGCAGAAGGAGATCAAGAAGGACGAGTACCGGGATCTGTACGTTCTGAAGTTCGAGGGGACGGGCGAGAACCGGTCTTGGGAGCAGACTCTCGAGTTCCCGAACGCCACATACACGATCCGCGCGATCGCAGTGCATCCGGGAGGCTTCTTCAGCGGCCCTTCGGTGCCGGTCACGTTCACGGTGGCGGGGCCGGACACGCAGAACCCGGTCGTGCAGGTGTCGTCCCCCAAGGACCCGTTGATTCTGGAGAGCCGACTGCAGATTTCCGGACGGGCGGTGGACGACGTCAAGATCGCGAGCGTGGCCATCACCGTTACCGACGACGTCACCGGCAGCGAGTCCACTCCCAGCGTTCGTCTGGAGGTGGACCCGGCGATGCCGAACAGCCTGCTGTTCTACGCGTCGTTGCCCCTTGGTCCCGGCTCGTACACCGTCGAGGCAGTGGCGACGGACACTTCAGGGAAGACCGGTGCGGCTTCCAAGAGCGTCATCATGGTTCTTTAGATCCGAGTGATTTCCGGCGGCCCGCTCTTCGAGCGGGCCGCCGGTGCGTCTGCGCGCGGTTGTCGGATTGCCGCGCGCGCCGATAGCCTTCCGCGGCGTGAGCGATTACGCATGGACCCCGTCGCCCGAGTACGTCGATCGGGCAAACGTGACGCGCTTGATGCGCGCGCACGGTATCGAGACCTATCCCGAGTTGGTTCGCAAGTCCCAAGAGGACATCGAGTGGTTCTGGGACGCGGTGGTTGCAGACCTTGGAATCGAGTTCTTTACGCCTTACCGAGCCGTGGTCGAAACGCCCAAGGGCATCCCTTGGGCGATCTGGTTTGGCGGGTCAACGGTGAACTTGACCTACAACTGTGTGGACCGGCACGCCGCCCGCACGCCGGACCGGGTGGCGCTGGTGTGGGAAGGCGAGGACGGCGAGGTGCGTCGCCTGACCTATCACCAACTGAGCCACGAGGTCGACCGGCTTGCCAACGCCCTTCGTTCGCTTGGGGTGCGCTCGGGGGATGCGGTCGGCATCTACATGCCGATGATTCCCGAGATCG
>JBAZZY010000039.1 GCA_041658565.1 Actinomycetota bacterium
GGCGCGAAGTTCGTGAACGGCAAGTTGGTTGAACGAGAAGCAACGAAGGGGAAGGACGCCGCGTGATTCACGCTACGCGTTCCACAACATTTGACGATATCTCCTTTTGGCATCATCGCGAGTGGTGTCGTTCTGGCCAACAATCACGCTCCCGTCGACCGCTTTGCGCTCACGCTCGCGGCATACGGCGGGATCGCGTTCCTCGCTGTGCGGTGGTATCGGTTTGTGCTGCTGATGATCCTTGGCACTCTGCTTCTAATCACTCTGCTGGACTACCAGTCGGTGGAGCGCGTGATCGTCTGGACGTTGTCGGGGTTGTCGGTAACGTGCCTCGCGTGGTGGTTTGGCGTCCGATCGAGACAGGCAGCGCCACTGCTCGATCGGCCGGTCCGGCGGGACGGTGCCGGGTTCTGGCCCTCGGTGATCTGGACCGCCGCAGTTGTGTCCGGCTTGGCGCGAGGTCTCATCTGGCCTGGGTCTGCGGATGCCGGGTCGGAGGACATCCCCGGCGTGCTCGTAACGGCGGCCGTCTTTACAGTCGTTCCGATCTACGGGCTGCTCTTAGCGCGGCGCGCGATTCGTGACCGAAAGGAGCACCAGGAAGACCGGCAGATCGGCCGAGCGCCGGACTAGCGTGGCGGGAAGCCTAATTCGTCTAGCGGAGCCGGCCGCGAACTCACACGGCGAGCGTCGGCTCCAGCCGCGCGTCATGCGGCATGAATCTCTACGATCTCGGCCTCGCTGGAAGGCTCCGGCACGGGCAGGCCCTCTTGCCTGAGGCTATCGATGTGGAATTACCTCCCGGATGAGATCGAGCGTCTCTTGGCGCGTCTCCCCGGCGGCGATACAGCCGGGAAGATCCGAGACGTGGCCGCCCCGCCCCGACTCCCCGTGCTCAAGAACCACCACGTATCGCATCGCCTGCGTCAACCTGAGGTCATGGGCGTGCCGGGCGGCGCCGGCGGTTCATGGAAGCCATCAAGGAGCACTCGGTCTCCCAGTGGCTCAGGCAAGTCGAATGAGAACTTCGTCGGCGGGTAGCCCAGGCAGTTTTGGACCCCGTCCTTTGGTCTGACAGTGATCGTCACGATGACGGTTGTCGAGCCCCATTCGATCAGAGGTGGGTTGATCCGCCCATCGGCCGGCATACCGCCGGCACAGGCCATCTCTTCGACAAGGGCGTACACCCGGCGGCTGGCGCGATCGAGTGCGCCCTCGACCGCCCACGGGCTCGCCTCGCGTCCTCCTACCCAACCCTGCGGAAGGCATCGGCCTTGGGAACGGTCGAACTTCCACTCCGAACCGTCTCGCTCGAACGTGATCGAGCCGAATCCCTCCAACGTCTTGCCCACCGCGAACAACGCCGCACCGTCGGACGCCGACAGGAGCCGAAGTTCAGCGTCCGCATGGACGTCCACCTCCTGTCCGTGCTCCTGCAGGTACCGACGGACGAATGGCAGAGCTTCGTGCTCGTCCGCCGTCATCGGGGAAGCCGATAGAGCGGCTCGTGTGAACGGGAGACTATGTTCTCCTCGGCATGACAGTTGGCGCGTCGACCGCAGTCCCTGTTCCCCAGCAACCGAACCCGTCTGGGGGGAAACGCCCGTCCCGCATGCAGTCAATGAGAAGACAAGCACCGCGCTGCCGAGAGGAATCGCGCGTCGTAGCGATCTCCCCCTGGAAGGACGCATCACATCATCTTGCAGCATTCTCGATCCGGCCATCGTCACCCCTGTCCCTGGACTGATCCGTCACCTATCTCCCCGGCCGTTCCAGCGCTGCACATTCAGTTGCACGGCAATGGCGTCGGCCCCAGGTCTTGCTTGTGCCTCTTGGCTCTGATGGCGAGCACCTGGTAGCGCCCCTGCACCTTCCAGAAGGACTCTGGGGTCAGCAGGTGCTTGATCTTGTCAGACACTGGTATCTGCACCAAGCGGTCCAGGTCGAAGCCGTTCCGCTCCAGCGCCTCGAAATAGTCGCAGAATCGGTGGTCGTGCATGTCGGCTTCGGCGCGGAGGTCTACATCGGCCCTGCTGTCGATCTCATAGTCATCCCAGCACATGTCGGGATGTGTCACCGAAAAGATGAAGGCTCCTCCCGGTCTCAGCACGCGCGCGACATCTCTGAACACGGCACGCAGGTCTGCGATGTGCTTCAAGGCCTGCGCGCAATTGACCTTGTCGAACGACGCAGCCTCGAACGGCAGCGGCAGAGACAGATCGGCGTAACGGAACGACAACGCGGGGTGCTTGCGCGCGGCCACAGCGAGCATTCCGTCAGAGAAGTCGACGCCCATGACTGCAGCACCAGCGTTGTGGAACTCGATCGTGTACTTGCCGGTCCCGCACGCGGCATCGAGGATCGACTCACCCGGACGGGCATCGACGAGCCGAACAACTTCGTCGTGTTCCATCAGGATTTGGGGATTGCGCTCAGCGTCGTACTTTTCAGACCAGCGGTCGTACGCCATCCTTGTCTTGTTGCTCATGCTCTTCCTATTGGTCTGCATAACGACCTGGTACTCGATCCCTCGGTCGTTCGTGAGCAGTATGTCCGAAACCAGCCGACGCAGCGGTAGCCAGCAGTTCACCGTTCTTCATGCCGGTCCAACCCTGGGCTCGCACGGTCGTCACGTCGTGACCGATCAACTCCGCGGCCAGGTCGAGCGGCAGGTGCTCGTCAAGCAGGACGCGCACGAGGGAGTGTTTCCTCGAGGGCTTCCAAGACCGCCTCGACCTGTTCGCGACGCACGGACGGGAACTGCTGGAGGAAGCCCTCGACGCTGTAGTCGTCCTCGAGGTAATCGATCAGGTTGCGCAGGGGAACGCGGGTCCCGATGAACACGGGCGCTCCGCTCAGGATCTCGGGATCCGAGTGCACGACAGAATCCAGCGAACTCATCCATTCAGGTTACCGCCTGGCGGAGGCGGGGAACAGTCCTACCGGGGCTACGCGCGGTCGATCTGACTGCGACGGAACAGTGGTCGCAGTTCGAGGCCGATGGCTGCCAACGCCTCGGTGCCACCGGTCTCTCGGTCGATCACGCACAGCGCGTGCTCCACGGAAGCACCGAGCGCGCGGAGGGCGATGCAGGACTCGATGATCTGCCCGCCAGAGGTGACCACGTCTTCGACGATGCACAACAGGCGACCGGCCACGTCCAGACCCTCGACCAGCTGGCAGGTGCCATAGTCCTTGGCGGTCTTTCGAACGAAGATAGCAGGCAGCCCACTGCGCAGCGACAGCGCCGTGACCACCGGCACGCCGCCAAGCTCCAGTCCGGCGAGCGCATCAATCCCGGTAGGCACCAAGCCGCGCATGTGGTCAGCGATCGCGGCCAACAACACCGGGTCGGACTCGAAGCGGTACTTGTCGAAGTACTCGGTCGCTGTGACTCCGGAACGGAGCGTGAAGGAGCCGCGAAGGCGCGCGACCGCGTTGATGGACGAGGCGAGTTTGTCGAGATCCATATCGATCGAGGCTAGTCCGTTCAACGACTTGGCGGCTGAGCGGCGCGAGCGCCAGCGAGTGTCCGGTGCAACCGCGGGGTTAGACGGCAGACCGCGACTGGAGCCACTGCTTGAGCGATTCCTGGGACTCGCCGGAGGGGCGGCCCGCGAGCAAACCCTCGACGCTGATGTCTTCGTCGAGCAACGGCCAGTGAATGCCTTCGCCCCTCCCGATCAACTCCCACTCGGCGCGTTCGTTGGCCTTTCCGTGAGCCAACCGCGGATACCAAGCCAAGGGCACGGACACCGTGCGACCATCGACGAGGTCTACGACAAGGGAGTCCTCGGTTACAGAAATGCTGATCGCCTCTGCTCGACCGATCTCAATCCTCGAAGAACTCATCCCACCTCCTCAACAGCGATGCGGCTTCCGCTTCGATCAATGCCTCGATGCGACGCAATTCAACCCGCCCGAACCCGCCGCTACGCTCCAACCGTACTGGGTTCAGCCAGTACTTCGCCACCATCTTTTCACGCTGCACGTGGACGTGAGGCGGCTCTACGCTGTCACCCGAGTAGAAGAACACGCGATAGGGACCGCGTATCAGTATCGTCGGCATCCGGTAATCGTAACTGTCGCCACCGACAAGGCTCTTGGAGCACTAAAGAGTCGCATCGTTCCAGTCCTCGGGAACACCGGGTACCGGCCAATTCGCGCTCGGTCGCCAGGCCGACCAATCCTGGTGAAACGGCCAAGCCCGCACCTCGAGCCTCTTCGCCACACGAAGACCTTCTTCACGGATCTTCGCGGCTTCCTCGCGCGAGTACTTCCGAGCTTCAACGCTCCAGTCAAGCTCGTCGCTGTCCTTCCACGCCCACCCGGAAACCCGGGTGTGCAGCCGTAGCGCCCAGCCGGCTATTCGTTCGAGATTGCCTTCAGATCGAACGACGCCCAGCACCTGGCACCGGCAGTGTCCACGATCTCCCCCCCTGAGCCGTATCGAGTTCCAGGGTGGCAGCGGTCGATCCGTGGTCATCGTGAACCTGCCGCTCTTCGCATAGTCGCCGGGCGCACCACCGGAGCGGCGCAGCGCGATCTCAATTCGCCACGAAGTGGAAGACATTCGCCGCATGGTCAGAGCGTGGGCACCTTCGAAGCGCGTCGACGAATGGGAAACGTGGCCGACGGGAAGCGACAACCACGGCAGGGGCGACTTCAGAGGGAAGTTCCAGGATGCCCACGGCCCTCTTCCCTGGATTGGAAAGGTGAGGCTGATTTCGGTCATCGCGTAGTCCGTGGGACGCATGTTCCATGTGAAGTACCAGTTGGGCTGGCTGGTCGTGGGTGAGTTGAAGTAAGGGTAGAGGCGGTAGTAGGCCTCGCTCGATGCACCATCGCGGGGCTGTGAATCCGTTCCGAGGCCGGTGAAGACCCCGTCGGGAGAGGGGTAGTTCGTTCGGCCGTGCGCGGAATCCTCAAAGAACCCCGACCCCGAGGCGCTGTAAGAGCCCTCCCACGCGCTGGCCGGAATTCTCGGCACTCGAAGGAACCGCTCGCTTCGGGCCGAGCCGCTCGGCGCACCCGGCGCGGCCGCAGATGAGCCCCCACGTGAACTGGGCACTGCGGAATCCGACGGACAGGATCCCTCCGTTGAACACGAGGCACCAACCACTGGACCGGAGGACGACGGCAGCGCGCGCGGAGATCGGGGTGCGGCGGTGCAGGCGACCAAGGTGCTGAGCGCAAGGCCCGAGCAAACGACTCCCCGGCTGATCCGTCGCGCGCTGCCGGTCATCATCTTCCTTCGTCTCGCCCTAGACCGCTGCGGTCACCGGGCGAGACGCGGTCATTCGCGGGGGACCATCGGACCCGCGCCCGATGGACCCGATTCCGCAGGTGCAAATTGTTGAGGCGGTGACAAGGGCGTTGGAGGACGGCACGCACGTGAAATTTCGGTCGTACCATTGGCACCCCTTCACAATGCTTGTCCAGGTGTTGCTCCCTAACATCGCCGGACTCGAGTAGGGGAAGTCCTGGCTCATTCCGCTCTCCTGGTATCCAGCCGCGCATGTGGTCAGCGATCCCGGCCAACAACACCGGGTCGGACTCGAAGCGGTACTTGTCGAAGTACTTGGTCGCTGTGACTCCGGAGCGGAGCATGAAGGAGCCGCGAATGCGCGCGACCGCGTTGATGGACGAGGCGAGTTTGTCGAGATTCATATCGATCGAGGCTAGTCCGTCCAACGTCCTGGCGGCTGCGCAGCCGGACGCGCGCGAAGCGCGCGAGCAGTCTGCTCTAGCCGCAAGTTGGGCGGCTGCGCACAAATCATGACGATGCAGATCGGCTGTAGAGGCGGCGAGCGAGACCATCTCCACACACGAGCAGGATCAACCCGATCACGACCGAGGCAGAGAGGCGAATCACCCAGCCTGCCTCAAGATGGCCCGACTGGTCCCATAACACGTTGAACAGAGCAAGAGCCGACGTGACGCTGAGCCACAACCCGAGCGAACGCGCGAACACACCGAAGGCATCTCGTGGGGCCATAGTCATCCTTTCGTCTGGTCCGCCCAACGACTTGGCGGCTCACCCGCGCGAGCGTAGCGAGCGTCGGGTGCGGCCGCGAGTTGTACGGCCTCGCACCCGCGGGGCTCAACCCTCGGTTTCACACGCATCCGGCTGACCTACCTCGGCAACGTCGAAAGTCGGCATGCCCAGTGGATAGATCGTGACGGCTACCGAGCCGCCCACCGACGCGACGCGGGCAATCGTGGCCGGCTGCAAGATCGACCGGAAGTTCCGGGGCGTGTCGCCGCTGTCGTAGCCCACATCGAACATCCTGGACACACATCGATCCCAAACTGCGCGCGCCCCCGGCTTCATACACTCGACGAGACTGCACAGGTGATTGATTACCGAATCCGCATCGGTCGACATGCCGCCTGCAATCTCGACGCTCGCCTGAAACAACCCGCGCGACTCAGCCCGATACATCACCACGACCTCTTCGCCAAGGTCATCGAGAACAGGATCGAGCGGCTCGCGGCCCTCGAGCTCTAGATCCACGTTCAGGAAGTCGATTTCAGCCATCGGTCCGTTCAACTCCCATCTATGCGGACCTCGATATCGATCCGCTCGGACAGGATAGCGCGCGCGGCCTTGTTTTCGGTCCCACGCGAAGTCCCTGATGGCAGTGGGTTTGGACGACGCATTGGGGTGGCAGTTTGTTTGTTCTCCCGTCCGGGCGGTCGGGATAGCGACGGGCGATGAACGACCTCGACATGCGTGCCGCGAAACCGGAGCAGGGGCGGATCCAGCCGACGTAGGACTTCTGGGCGCGCGCGCTGGTCCGACCCGTCGTCGTTCCCACAAGTCTCCCCTGCCTGATTCGCGCGCGCCCACAAGGCGCGCGGCAAGGGATTGCCCCTCTCCGCGGCGAACCAGGTACGTGAACCAGATTGGGAGGGAGCCCCATGCGTTCTCGTTTGCCGCTTGCATTGACCGTGCTCGCACTTACCGTCGCCCCGTTGCCGGGGCGGGCCGCGCCGACGCTCGTAACCCAAGACCGGAGTGTCGAACCTGTCGTACTGACGGGGGCGCAGTTTCCGGCGTGGAGCGCCGGACCCGATCCGACTTTCCGGGAACCGCAGACTCCGACCGAGTACACGGTCTTCGACCAGCACCAGTATCTGGGGCCGCTTGCGAGCGACTGCTACAAGAGCAGCGAGCACCCCAACCCTTACGACTACTCCGACAACGGGGATCACAACTGCGTCCAGCCTTCGCGCATTCCGGCGAATCCCAACGTGGGAGCCGACGTCAACCGGATCCTCGGCTACCGGTGGGACTCGGCCGCTGAGGCGTTCGTACAGATTCCATTCCAGGTGGACGAGCGGTTCACTCGCTACCTGACGAACAACGCATCGGGGTTCGCGTTCTACTCGGGCGTGGATCAGGAAACGACCTACGCCTGGGACCGTGAGGGCTTCCGCTACACCTCGGACGATTTCATCGCCAACGACGGCAACCCCTGCCTTGCGAAGCCGGCTCCCGGCAGCGAGATCGGACCAAAGGGATTCGCAACGACGGCAGACCCGGTCAAGGGCTTGGACGACAACGACGAGTTGGCGTTCATGTGGTCCGACGCCGGAACGCAGGCGCCAGCCGGCACCGCCCTTCCGACCGGGATCGAGTCCGCAAACGAGGTCGCCGTCGCGGATCCGTCGAAACCCGAGAACGTCGCCTTCGCGTACGTGATGCTCGCCGCGCCCGATGGCCCGGCACCCGCGTACACCTCGGAGAACGGCTACGTCCGATACCAGCGCGACGCGAACGCGGACATGTTCGTGTACTCGCAGTCCTCCTACGACGGCTACGGCGCGGCTCCTAAGGGCCCGTACTGCAACCCGGACGGCTCCATCTCGACCACGGCACACGACAACGACTACACCTCCCCCGAGGGGATCGATCGTCCCGCGGAGTGGGTGATCGAGCAGCGGCGGCCGCTCGATACCGCGTGGATCAAGACTCCGCGCTATTGGTTCCGCTACGACGGACGATGGCTGATGACGCAGATCCGCGTCTCGCCGGACGACACCGGCCTGGATGCCGGCGGCAATGTTGGTCCCGACCTGATCGACCAGTGGAAGGCGCGCGCCTTCCAACAGCGCCCCGGTGGAACTACGCCGTGCTGCGGATACGAGGAGGAGGTCAACAACTGGGGCGGCTCGTCCATCTCGATGGGCGAGCGCTGGGGTCCGGTGCGCGCGATTCGCGCGGCATGGGGAGCCGACTCTTCGACCAACAACGTTCGCGTCGAAACCTTCTACCGCGACGAGTTTCGCCTGAGTGACGCCCTTCGGGTTCACGTGATGCCTCCCGCCGACGGCGTCTACATCCAGTGGGACTACAACGCGGGCAAGATGACCCGCTACTACAACCCCTTCGTGACCGAAGGCGTTGATGTCGACGGGAAGAACGACGAAGTGTTCGGCAACACCAACGTGCACATCGCCAACGACCGCGTCGAGATCCGCGACGACGACCCGATCCCCGTCGTCGGCCCGCAGCACCACACCGTGCCGCTCGCAGGGGGCTCCGACGACTGTGAGATCGGAGTCGACCCGGCATCCGGCGACGGCGTCTGCAACGACCTCGACTTCGCCGACCCCACATTCTCCGGTCCGACCGGGCCGCTCAACTGGGAGCAGGTCGGCGGTCCGTTCGGAACTCTGGTGACGCGTTGGTCGATCAAGCAGCACACGGCCGGCGATGCCTACACGCTGATCACTCAGCCTTACTACCGCGACGATTCCTGCTTCGACGACGGGACGGGATCGGATCCGGGGCCGCACCTGCGTTCGCGCGCGCCCGACGACGGCGCGTACGGGACCTACACCGACCCCTCGACAAGCGAGTCGCTCCCGCGCGTGTGCTGGACTCCCGAAGACGGAGACCCAGCGTCGAACCCGGCGGGCGCGCGCAAGTTCTGGCAGGGCGATATCGCGACCCACGGGATGCACATCCAGTTCATCGCGGACTCCGACAACGCCCAGATGCCGGTGCCGCTCACCGAGGTCGACTCCGAGCAGCGCATCGTCATTCTTCCGGGATTGCAGCTCAACGTCGGCGACCAATACGGCCGCCACGTAGAGTTCCCGCTGCAGGCGCTGGTTCGCCCCTACGTCTGATTAGGCGTACGGGGTTTCGGCGAGAAGCCGGTACCAAAGCCGGCCGGCCGCGCGCACCCGAAAGCGCGCGAACCCTGCCTCGGCGAGTTGCTCGCGCAACTCGCCGAGCGAGTAGGTGCGCTCGGGTGGAAACACTTTCGCGATAGGCCCGACGAAGAAGCCTGGCAGCAGATCGACCAGCAACAGGCGTCCGCCGGGCCGCAACACGCGCGCGCACTCGGCGAGGGCTGTTTCCCACGACCCGATGTGGTGCCACACGCCGAGAGACACCACGAGGTCGAACGTGCGGTCGGGGTACGCGAGCGCGGTGGCGTCGGCGCGCTCGACGCGCGCCCGTTCGTCGAAACGCTCAAGGCGCGCGCGCAACTGCTCCACCATCTCTTCGTCGTGGTCGGTCGCGACCAAGTTCCAACCAGGGAACCGGTCCAGGAACATCTCGGCGGCGTGCCCCATCCCCGAGCCGACCTCGAGCACGTCGGCGCGCGAGGGCAGGTCGCTGAACCCCAGGATCCAAGGCATCACAGTGCGCCGCACCAGTTCGCGCCACACCGCACTGCGGCAGAACTTCTTCTCGACCTCGGACATCTCCACTGACTCACACCTTCCCGAAGCGCCTCTGGCGACGACGGAACTCCTCGACGGCCTGCTGCAAATGCTCGGCAGCAAAGTCCGGCCACAGCACGTCGAGGAACACCAACTCCGCGTACGAGGCCTGCCAGAGCAAGTAGTTCGAGATCCTCTGCTCGCCGCCGGTGCGAACGAACAAGTCCACGTCGGGCAGTTCCGGGTCGTACAAAGCCCGCCCGAGCGCGCGCTCGTCGATGCGCGCGGGGTCGAGGTCGCCGCGCGCCGCGCGTGCGGCCAGCGCGCGCGCCGCATCCACGATCTCGGCACGGCCTCCGTAGTTGAACGCGACCGTGAGCGTCATACGCGTGTTGCGCTCGGTCATCTCGGTGGTCTCGTCGATCAGGCGCAGAATCCGCCGCGGCACACGCCGGTCGCGGCGGCCGATCCAGCGCATGCGCACGCCTTGGTCGTGGAACTGGTCGCGGCGGCGAAGCACGAACCGCTCGGTGTCGTTCAGCAGGAACCGGACTTCCGATGGCGGCCGCTTCCAGTTCTCAGTGGAGAAGGCATACAGCGTCAGGTTGGAAACGCCGAGATCCAGCGCGGCATCAACGGCGCGCGCCACCGCATCCTCTCCCGCCCTGTGTCCCTCGGTTCGCTCGAGTCCGCGGCGCGTCGCCCAGCGGCCGTTTCCATCCATGACGATGGCGACGTGCGCGGGCACGACTGCCTTCTTCGATCCGGCGCGCGCCATCATCGGGGAACGTGCGCCCACGCGCGCAACGGCCGGTTGAGGTGGTACTCAAGGTACGCGCGCACGAGGTTGCTCCCTTCCCTTCGCGCGGCCTCGTCCGAATCCGACGCCGTGTCGCCGAGCAGCGCCGCCAGGTACGGCACCGTGCCCTCCCCGACCGCGATCGTGCCGCCGCTGCGGCAGGCATCACACACCATGCCCCCTTGCTGGATCGAGAAACGGGAAACACGCGGACGTCCACACTCCGCGCAGGCGGCGAGCGCAGGCAGGAACCCGGCGAGCGCCGTGAGGCGCAGCAAGAACGAATCCGCGATCGTGCTCGGCTCGCCTTCAGGCTCCACGAGTCTGCGCAGGGATCCAAGCAGCAACATGAACATGCGCGTGTTGCGTTCGTTCTCGATAGTCGCGCGATCGGCCGCTTCCAAGATCATCTCGCCGGCCGCAAAGCGCGCGTAATCGTCGCGCAGGCGCCTGAACGACGTGATGATGTCGGCTTGGGTCACGATGTCGAGTTCCCGGCCCTTGTACAGCAGCAGGTCCACGTGCGTGAAGGGCTCCAGGCGCGCGCCGAAGCGGGACTTGGTCTTGCGCACGCCCTTGGCCACCGCGCGGATCTTTCCCGACCCCTGAGTGAGCACAGTCACGATCCGGTCGGCTTCGCCGAGTTTCATCGTGCGCAGGACGATGCCCTGCTCCTTGTACAACGCCATGATGTCCAATGGTACGGCCCCACGCACCCCTGCCGCGCGAAGGACCGCCGATTACATCAGTGGATCCGGACAGAACACCAGCGGACGAGACAGCGGCGCATCAGATTGGTTCAAGAACCGCTGGTAGAACTCGAAGACCGCAGGATCGATTTCTCCCTTCGAAGCAGGATGCGCATCGGGGTGATCGACGTCGGCCGTCACCAGCAGGCGGGGCGTGATGGTCAAGGGAACCTGGAGCATGTCGAGGCGAACCGGTCCGAACACCCTACGGCCGGCCCGGTCGAACAGGTCCGAACGGGCCGGAGACCAGAACAACTGCTCTCGCGGACACCATCGCACCGGCTCACCAAACCGACCGGACCGCACGAGGTAGGCGTGCAGCACCTCGCCGTCGCGCACAACGAAAACACGCTTCCCATCGAAGGTTCGCGCCGAAACCCCCTGGGGGATCTGCACGAGCGGCAAGTTCGTCGGGCCCGAAGGCAAGAACCGTGATCCCGCCAATACCCCGACGGCGATGGTCAGCGCGACGATCCGGATCATCTCAGTACCCGAGGAAGCGCTGAAGCGCGCGCGGGTCACGCTGCCACTCCTTGGCCACCTTCACCTGAAGCGACAGGAACACCTTCGTTCCCAGAATCCACTCGAGATCCTGGCGCGCGTGCGTTCCGATTCGCTTCAGCATCAAACCGCCCTTGCCGATGACCATCCCTTTCTGGGACTCGCGCTCGACAAACAGGATCGCCCGGATCTCCGTCACGCCGTCCGGACGCTCGATGACCTCTTCGGTCACGACGGCGATCGAGTGCGGGATCTCCTGGCGCGTCGCGTGCAACGCCTTCTCGCGGACGATCTCGGCAAGCAACACCTCGTGCGGTTGGTCGGTGATCATTCCGTCCGGGTAGAACTGTGGGCCTTCCACCAAAACGGACGAGAGGATGTCCTGCAGTTCGGGAACGTTGGTTCCCGCAACAGCCGAGACCGGGATGATCTCGCGCCAGTCGCCCAGCTCCGCGGCGGCCGTGAGTTGGGGAACGAGTTCCTCACGGCGCACGGCATCCATCTTGTTCACGACACAGATCGCCGGCGTCCCGGTCTTGATGATCTCGCGGGCTACGAACGCGTCGCCGGTACCGACGGGCTGAGTCGCGTCCAACATGAACACGACGGCGTCCACCTCTCGGATGGTCCGGCGAACAACCTCGTTGAGCTTCTCCCCGAGCAAGTTCTTCGGCTTGTGCAAGCCCGGTGTGTCCACGAAGACGATCTGCCAGTCGTCGCCGCTGAGAACTCCGCGAATCGCATTGCGGGTGGTTTGCGGACGCTTGGAAGTGATGGCGACCTTTCGCCCAAGGAACGCATTGAGCAGCGTCGACTTCCCCACGTTGGGACGGCCCGTCAGTGCGACGAAACCCGAGCGATAACCGCTCATTGATCGCCCAGGGTCGCCGGACCGTCGGCCTTGGTGATGAGAACCTTCGCGATCCGGCGCCCTTGGACCCGCTGCGCGCGGAACAGCAAACCCTGGAACTCGATCTCCTCACCCTGCGCCGGCAACTTGCCCAGCAGCCCGGCCATGAGTCCACCGACGGTGTCCCACTCGGTGCTCGGCAGTTCCACGTGGAGCAACTCCGACAGTTCGTCGATTTGGAGCCGGCCGTTTACCAGGAGTGTGCGTTCGTCGATCGGCTGAACCTGGGGCTCCTCTCGGTCGTACTCGTCGGCGATCTCCCCAACGATCTCCTCAAGGAGGTCCTCCAGCGTTACGAGCCCGGCGATGTCGCCGTACTCATCCACCACGATTGCCATATGCGTCTTCTTCTCTTGCATCTCTCGAAGAAGTTCCGCGACCTTCTTGGACTCGGGAACGAACATCGATTCGCGCAGCAAGTCCTTTAGCCGCGGCTTGAACTCACGTTTCCCGTTGGGCCGGCGCGCGCGATGCAGCTTGCGCATGATGTCCTTGGCGTACACCAAGCCGAGAATGTTGCGGGAATCCCCCGGTTCGAACACGGGCATGCGGCTGAGCCCGTGTTCGAGCATCAGGGTCAGGACGTCGTTCAGGTCCTGATCCGCATCCACGCCCACCATGTCCGGACGCGGAACCATGACCTCGCGCACGACGGTGTCCCCGAACTCGAAGATCGAGTGGATCATCTCCTTCTCGTCTTCTTCGATCGAGGCCTCGTCGGCGGCAACCTGGGCCATAGTGCGAATCTCGTCCTCGGTGACGAACGGCCCTCGGGCCAAACCCTTGCCCGGCGTCACGACGTTGGACACTCGAACAAGCATGCGCATCAAGGCCTGTACGCCGGGAACGCGCACCAGACGGTCGATGCCCGGAGCCACAAACAGCGCGACCTTCTCGGCGTTTTGGATCGCGTACGTCTTGGGGGCCGCCTCCGCGAGCACGAAGATGAGCAACGTCATCCCGAAGGTCGAGATGATCCAGCCGTAGTCCGAAGTCAGCCGGTCGGCCAGAAGGGTCGCCATCGCCGTTCCCCCGAGCTGCACGACCAACACCAGCAGCAGCACGATGTTGAGGAACCGCGGAGGATCTTCCAGCAACCGGGCGAGCCGCCGCGCGCCCCGACGTTCGTCCTCGACCATCTGCAGCACGCGGAAGCGACCGACGTGAGTGAGCGACGTCTCGGCCATCGCGAGGAACGCAGCCACAAGGATCGAGATCCCGATCCCGATGCTGAGGGTTATCTCGGCGCCGGTCACAGCGTGCGCTCCGACGATACGGCGGAAAGCACGCGGCGCTCGTTCGCGCGCATCGCGCGTTCCGACGCCGCGTCATCGTGATCCCAGCCCAGGACGTGCAAGATCCCGTGAACCAGCAACTGCGACATCTCGTCGTCCATCGAGTGCCCCAGCGCGGCAGCCTGGCGCGCGGCAACCGCGGGGCACACCACGATGTCACCCAGCACTAGTGGTCCGGGCATTGGGTCGTCCAGCGAGTCCATCGGGAACGACAACACATCGGTGGCCGCATGAACTCCAAGAGCCTGCTGCTTGAGTTCCGCCATTTGCTCCGGATCCACCAGCGTGACCGACAGACCTGCCGCGGCGGGAACACCTAGGAACTCCAGCGCGCGCGCGGCCGTTGTGCGAAGGCCCTCGGTATCGAGCGGGACGTCCTGCTCGTCCTCGACCACGACGCCGGAGTCGGGACTTCCGCTTGGGTCGCCGGGCTCGCTAATCATTTGCTCTCGTCAAAGCGCCGGTACGCCTCAACGATCTCCTGCACGATCTTGTGTCGCACCACGTCACGAGCCCCCAGGAACTCAAATGCCACGCCGTCGATATCGGTAAGAATTTCTCGCGCCGCGTTCAGCCCCGAATACTGCCCGGCCGGCAAGTCGATCTGCGTTACGTCGCCCGTCACGACGACCTTCGATCCGAAACCCAACCGTGTCAGGAACATCTTCATTTGCTCCGGCGTCGTGTTCTGCGCTTCGTCCAGGATAATGAACGCATCGTTCAGCGTACGGCCCCGCATGAACGCGAGCGGCGAAACCTCAATCGTGGCGCGCTGGATCAACTGCACGATGCGCTCAGGATCCATCATGTCGTAGAGGGCGTCGTACAGCGGACGCATGTACGGATCGACCTTCTCCAGCAACGTGCCCGGCAGGAACCCGAGGCGTTCGCCGGCCTCAACCGCCGGACGCGTCAGAATCACACGACTCACCTGTTTCTCGAGCAGCGCGCGCACGGCCATAGCCACCGCGAGGTACGTCTTCCCGGTTCCGGCAGGACCGATCCCGAACACGATCGTGTTGGCGCGAATCGCGTCCACGTAGCTCTTCTGGCCTGCGGTCTTTGGACGAATCGCCTTGCCCCGATGGATCAACGCCGCGTCGCCGAGGACCTCGGAAGGGCGCGCGTCGCCGGACTTAACCATGGCGATCGACCGCTCCAGACCTTCGACCGTGAGTACCTGTTGCCGGTCGAGCAGCGTGATGAGTTCCTCGAACAGGAAGGCCACGCGATCCGTCTCGGCCTTCTCCCCGTGGATGTGGATCTCGTTGCCGCGCACGAGAATCGTTGCCGCGAACGACGACTCGATCATCTTGAGGAGTTCGTCTCGCTGCCCCAGCAAGCTCACCATCTGGTGATGCCCAGGAACAAGGATCTTCACTTCGGTCGTACTTTGAGCCACTCGCACTCCTGAGCCCTGCGGCTCTGCCCGACTTCGGCCGGTCCACAATTAAGTATACCGACCCGAGCAGCCCTCACAGACGGGCCACCGGTCCCATGGGAGCGCCCCCGACTACGTGAAGATGCAGGTGAAAGACGGTTTGGCCGGCGTCGGGGCCAATGTTGAAGATCAACCTGTACCCGGATTCGCCGACCCCCTCCGCGAGCGCGACCTCACGGGCGGCGTCGATCATCTCCACGAGAAGGGCGCCGTGCTCGATCTCGATCGAGCGCACGTCGGCGACATGCCGTTTGGGCACTACGAGGACGTGCACGGGCGCGGAAGGGTGGATGTCCCGAAACGCGTACACGGCCTCTCGATCCAGCACCGGCGTACTCGGGATGTCTCCCGACACGATCTTGCAGAACAGACACTCGGAGTCCATCGTTCGTCCTCGATCTAAGCGCCGACGCCGGCGCGAACACCGAGTCTGGCGAGCCGGGCGATGAATTCGCCGGGCGTCTCGTCCAGGGCTGCGGCGAGGACGCGCACGTCTTCAGCGCGCACCGTAATGACGCGCGCGCCGAGATCTCCGCGAACCGTCTGGATCATCGCGAGGTACCGCGAGATCATCGAGGCATCAGATGTGGTGGAACGCTCCAAGCCCGCAAGGTCGATACACGCCGAGGTCGGGGCTGCAGCCGACACATCCGGCGCGCGCTCACCCGTCGGGGGAAGCAGATGCTCGATCGGCGCGCCGTAGAACCGCGCCAGCCCCTGCAACCGCGGAACCGATATCACGCGCTCGCCTCGTTCGTACGCGCCCAACACCGAAGCCTTGAATTCCTTGGCGGACCGGCGCTCCACTTCATGAAGCGACAGACCTTTTCGGAGTCGGATGCTTCGCAGCCGCTCCCCCACGCTCGACGCGTACTCCCGGTCCACGGTATGTCCCTTCGACGCGATTCGCCGAAATCCTACCGGGAGGAGCCGCCTGTCATCCCAACCGACCATACCGAGCCAGCACCAGCGCCGGCCCGATGATCGCGGCGGTCTCGGTTCGCAGAATCGAGGGACCCAGCCCGGCGACCAACGCACCCAGCCCGCGAAAGGTACCCACCTCTTCGCGATCAAGACCGCCCTCGGGACCAATGATTACCCCAATTTCGTCCGGCTCCCCCACCGGCAGCAATGCCCCGAGGCGGTCGGACGACTCCTCGTCCAGCACGACCGCGACCGCAGGCAACGCCGGCAGTTCCGCCGGGTCAACAATCTCGGGGAGCCAAACCCGCCGAGACTGCTTGGACGCCTCCCAAGCCACGGCGCGCAGCCGATCTCCGTGCGCTCGGCGCTTGTCTGGGTCCCATCGAACAATGCTGCGGGCGGCAAACCACGGGGCGATCCGGTCCACGCCCAACTCGGTGAGCTTTTGGACGACGAATTCGAGCTTGCCGTGCTTGCAGACCGCAGGAAAGACCGTCACGCGTGGATGCGGCCGAGGAACGGTGCGTCTTTCGAGAACTTCGGCACGCACTGCGCCGGGCCCGACATCCACAGTGCGCGCGCGCACAAACGACCCGGCTCCGTCGGCGACGGTGATCTCCTCTCCCGGACGGATCCGAAGGACGCGGGCCGCATGGCGCGCATCCTCGCCGCCGATGACGACCTCATCGCCGGCGACGGCGCGCGCGAAGAAGTGAGGCGCACTCACTAGCCACGCAAGGTGTCGCGCAGACGACGGAACAACCCGCCCTCGGCGGCAGCCACCGACTCTCCCCGCATTTCAGCAAGCTTCTCGACGAGTTCTCGCTGATCGGCCGCGAGGTGCTTAGGGATCTCGACACTTACATGAACGAGCAAGTCACCGCGGCCACGACCGTCCAGTCGCGTTGCGCCACGACCACGAATCCGCAACACCGTCCCGTGCGAGGTTCCGGCCGGAACGCGCAAGGTTTCCTCGCCGTCGAGCGTCGGCACCGGGATCTCGGCACCGAGCACCACTTGAGTCAACGGAACCACGAGGTCGCACACCAGATCGTCGCCGTCGCGCTCGAATATCTCGTGCGGCGCGACGCGGATTCGCACATACAAATCGCCGTCGGGCCCGCCGCGCACCCCCGTCTCGCCCTTTCCGCGCACGCGCAGGGTCGTACCGTCCGCGACTCCCCCGGGAATCTCGACGACTTCCTCCCGCACCTCGGCAGCACGCCCCTGTCCACCACAGTGCGCACACGGAACCGAGGGCGCGTCACCGGACCCAGAGCACTGCGGGCACGGGCGTGCCGACATCACCGTGCCCAGGATCGTCTGACGCGACGAGCGAATCTCACCCTGACCGCCGCAGCGACCGCAGCGAGCGCGGTAAGTCCCCGGTTCGCACCCATCGCCGCTGCACCGCGCGCACCGAGCGAGGGCCTCGATGGAGATTGCACGCCGGGTACCGAACACGGCCTCCTGAAGCGTCAGCGAAACACCGACACCGATGTCTTGACCCGCTACGGCCGAGGAAGGCGTGCGGGCGCGCGCCCGTCCAAAAGGTGAACCGCCGAAGAACGCCTCCATCACGTCGCCCAGGTCTCCGAACCCTCCAAACGCCCCACTCGCGTTCGAATCACCAAACGCGTCGTAGCGCCTGCGCTTCTCGGGATCGGAAAGCACGTCGTAGGCCTCGGCAACCTGCTTGAAGCGCTCCTCTGCGTGTGGATCGTTGGGGTTTGCGTCGGGGTGAGAACTGCGGGCGAGCGCGCGGTATGCACGCTTGACGTCCTCCGCGGCAGCGTCCCTAGGCACCCCCAAAATGGCGTAATAATCGGGCATGAACTAAGTCCGCGGCTCGTGCGTGCCGAGCGCGCCCTCTAGCGCCCGCGCGACCGCGTTTGCCGTCGCAATGACCCGTCCGTATTCCATCCGAGTCGGCCCGATCACGCCGACCGATCCCCGATCGGCACCGGGAAGTCCGAACTCGGCGACGACGATCGAGCAGGAGCGGAAGTCCTCCGATGGAACCTCCGACCCGATTCGCACCGTGACGGGCGCAGACTCGAGCGAAGATGCCAGCAGCTCCAGAAGCGCGGTCTGCCGCTCGATGGCTTCGTAGAGCCGGTGAAGCGTCTCGCGCTCGAAATCCTGCTCTGAAGCCAGGTTTGCAACGCCTCCGACCACAACGTGCTCATCGGATTCCTGAAGCGCACGCAGGGCCGCGCACAACGACTCCATGAACGCGCGCTCCGACTGCGGTCCCGTGCGCGCGCGCGTCGCGACATCGGCGATCGCGTCGTCCAGAGTCACACCTCGCAGATCCGCGCACAGCGGATCGGCCATCCGCTCGATATCGGTGTCCCGCAACGGGGCCTCGATCGGGATCACCCGCTGCTCGACCCGACCGTTCTCAGCGATCAACACGACCATGGCAAGGCGAGACGCCGTCGAGAAGATCTCTACCCGCCGCAACCGACTGGGCCGGGCACGCCGCGAAAGCACCGCGGCGGCGTGATGCGTGAACCGCGAGAGCACATCGCCGGCTCGGCGGGCAAGTTCATCCGTTCCGCCGGCTTCGCCCGTGATCTCACTCTCAAGCGCATGGCGCCGGCCTTCAGCCAAGCGCGGGGGCGTCTTGATCTCGTCCACCAGGAAGCGATACCCCGCGTCGGTCGGAACCCGCCCGGCGCTGGTATGCGGTTGAACGAGGTAACCCATCTCTTCCAGGTGGGCCATCTCGTTGCGAACCGTGGCGGCGGAGACCTGCAGGTGCGAGCGGTCCACGAGATGCTTGGACCCGATGGGTTCCCCCGTTCGGATGTACTCGCGAACGACCGCACGCAGGATCTCTGCCTGGCGCTCTACCAGCGTTTCAGGCATGAACAGATGCTAGCAGTCTGGGATGGCGAGTGCTAAGGCCGACTCTTCTACCGGACCACGAATCGGTCGATCGCGACTGCGGTTCCCGACGACGCAGAGCGCTTCTGCCCCAGCACGAGCACAACAAGCGTATGCGCGCCGTCCGCAAGACCGCGGATACTTCGGCGCCGAACGATCGACGATGAGTAGTACGTGTCGGTGTCCATGACCGCCTTGCCGTCGACGTAGATGCGAGCCTTCCCGCGATTGCGTCCGAGGACCATGTAGACGTCGATCCCGGTGCCGTCGAACCGGAAGGCCGCACGCTCTCCGGCAACATCGCTCACGGCATACCGGCCACCCGAAGCAATCGATGTCGACACGAAGGCCCAGCCGTATTGGAGGGCCGGCGTCACATCCCGTCCCGTCGACGAGGAGGAGATGGCATCGACGGACACCCACGTCCCTCTTCCGGCGCTGGAACCCTTCTTGCCGGTCACGACGATCGTGAGCCGGTGGCTTCCGCTCCTAAGTCCGGACAACCTGCGTCCGATCCGGTAGCGCGCGCTCGAGGAGTACTGGTTGAAACTCCCCTTGTAGACACCATCCACGTACACCTTCGCCCAGCCCTGATCCGGCCCAAGAACCGTGTACCAAATCACGGCGGAACCGCTGAATGCGTAGTTGATGCGGGCATTCGCCAGATGTGTCGTCCGGTAACTGCCGCCGTACGCAGACGACGACCCCCGATTCAACCACGTGTATGAAGTGCCGAACCCGGTTTCCTCCTGGGCGACCGAGACGACCCCGGAGGCTGAAGATCCAGGCACCTCGGCATCCACCGAGTTCGTAATCATCGAGGCTGCACCTTCGGGGTTGATCTGTGCCGTATACAGCCGACCCGCGACCAGAACAGAGGTGGGGCGCAACACCGCCGAACGGACGCTGTCTGCCGTACACGGGACCGCCGCCGAGGTGCCGTCCGCACACGTCACGGATCCCGAGTAGTTCGCAGTAGTCCCGGCGCGACGCAACACGAAGTTGGAAGTAGTGACCCCGGAAACGTCTTCGTCGAATTCGACGGTGACGACGCCGTTCAACGTGGTCGGCAAGGTAATCGTCGCCTCGGTGGCCGGTTCGACCGTGAAGCAATCGCAGGTCCCAACCCCGCCGTCGGGGTTAGTGAGCGTGATCGTGCGCGCGCCGACGGCGGCAACCGCCCCAATGTCGATGTTCACCGTAACCTGAGTTGCAGAGTCCCAGGTCACATCATTCACCGTGACGCCCGAACCCGAGAACCCAACCGTCGGAGCATCCACGAATCCGGCGCCCGTGAGCACCACATCTTGGCCGGTCGCTCCGCGTCCGTATCCGGTCGGTGAAGCGCTCGTCAGCGAGGGAGCAGCAGTGACGGTGAAGCAGCCGGTGCAAGTTCCAACTCCACCGTCGGGGTTGGTGAGCGTGATCGTGCGCGCGCCAAGCGTGGCCGCCGCGTCGATGTCGATGTTCACAGTGACTTCTGTGAGTGAGCCGTAGGCCACAGACTTGACGGTGATCCCGGAACCAAAATCGACCGCCGGCTCGTCCAGGAAGGAGGTTCCCGTCAGAACCACGTCCAAACCCGAGGCTCCCTGTCCGCCGGACAAAGGATCGGCGCCGGTAACCGTCGGCGCGGAATCCACAGTGAAGCAGTCCGTGCAAGTTCCAACTCCACCGTCGGGGTTCGTCAGAGTGATCGAACGCAACCCAGCGGCGGCGTCCGCATCGAGGTCGATGTTCACCGTGACCTTGATTGCGGAGTTGTACGCCACCGAGTTCACCTGGATGCCCGTCCCAAATGAAACCGTCGGCACATCGACGAAGCCGGTGCCGGACAACTCGATGATCTGGCCGGTAGCTCCTTGCGGCTTCGAGTTCGGCGTAACACCGGCAAGCGTCGGGGAAGGGGTGACGGTGAAGCAACCGGTGCACGTCGCAGGCGTTGCGCCGTCGGGGTTGGTGACCGTGATCGTGCGCGCACTTGCCGTCGCGTCG
>JBAZZY010000040.1 GCA_041658565.1 Actinomycetota bacterium
AGGCCGAGGCTGAGCCCGAAGCGCCCCAGGCCGAGGCTGAGCCCGAAGCGCCCCAGGCCGAGGCTGAGCCCGAAGCGCCCCAGGCCGAGGCTGAGGGCGACACCAGTTTGAACGAGACGACCGAAAGCTAGGGAGGAAACGGATATGGCGAAGCTTTCTGCCGACGAGGTCCTTGAGGCCGTCGCGGAGTGGAACCTGCTTGAACTCAGCGACTTCATCAAGAAGTTTGAGGAGAAGTTCGGAGTAACGGCAGCAGCACCGGTCGCGGTTGCCGCCGCAGTAGGCGCCGCCCCTGCGGCGGCCGAGGAAGAGGAGCAGTCGGAGTTCGACGTCATCCTCGTTGCTGCCGGCGACAAGAAGATCAATGTCATCAAGGAAGTGCGCGCCATCACCAGTCTTGGTCTGAAAGAGGCGAAGGATTTGGTCGAGGCCGCTCCTCAGGCGGTGCGCGAGAAGATCTCCAAGGAGGACGCGCAGAAGGTCAAGGAGCAGCTCGAGGCCGCCGGCGCCACGGTCGAGATCAAGTAGGCGCGGGTTCGCTGGCCCCGGGCCGGTTCCTCGAAGCGAGCCACGATGGTCGCGTCGGGGGAGCCCTCGGGGCCACCGCTTGCCCGTTCGCAGACGGTCGGATCCTTGACCGCATGGGTGTTGCGGGGCTATTCTAACCTCGCTTGACCCATAAATCCGACCGCTTCTTGACGGCAGGCTAGCGGATTGTTAGCCTGTCCTTTCGCATTCCACTTCCCGGGCATGTGTTTTTGCGTGCCTTGTGGTTGGGTCATTGGTCACTCTAAGGGAGGAGACCTCGTTGGCTGCGCCCGTCCGTGAGCGCCTTTCGTTCGGCAAGATCGCTGAAGTTCTACCGCTTCCAGACCTCATCTCCATACAGACCGACTCTTTCGACTGGCTGCTCAAGGAAGGGCTCCGCGAGACCTTCGACGAGATCTCCCCGATTGAGGATTACCAGGGGGTAATGAAGCTTTACCTCCGAGAACACTGGTTCGAAGCCCCAAAGCAGTCGGTCGACGAGTGTCGCGACAAGGATTCCACCTACTCGGCGCCACTGTTCGTCAACGCTGAGTTCGTCAACACGTCGACGGGCGAGATCAAGGCTCAGACCGTCTTCATGGGCGACTTCCCGCTCATGACGGACAAGGGCACGTTCATCATCAACGGCACTGAGCGGGTCGTAGTGTCTCAGTTGGTCCGGTCGCCCGGTGTCTATTTCTCGCGCGCCCTCGACAAGACTTCGGACAAAGAGTTGTTCACCTGCAAGGTGATTCCCGGCCGTGGTGCGTGGTTGGAGTTCGAGGTAGACAAGCGGGACCTCGTGGGCGTCCGTATCGACCGGAAGCGTCGGCAGAACGCCACCGTGCTGCTCCGGGCGATCGGCTACACGACCGAGGAAATCGTCGACCTTTTCGGCGGCGCCGAGTCGATCCGTCTGACCTTGGAGAAGGACCACATCCAAACCCAGGAAGACGCGCTCCTGGACATCTACCGGAAGCTTCGTCCCGGTGAGCCCCCGACGGTGGATTCAGCTCGAAACCTGTTGGAGGGGCTTTTCTTCAACCCCAAGCGCTATGACCTCGCCAAGGTCGGCCGGTACAAGGTTGACAAAAAGTTGGGCGAATTGTCGGCGCCGGGGCGCGCTCACCTTGAGCGACTCGAGACTGTGTTGCCGGAGGAGAAGCGCAGGTTTGCCTTCGCCGAGCCGAGCAAGACGGTGCTG
Organism: Actinomycetota bacterium; assembly: GCA_041658565.1. Taxonomy (NCBI): domain Bacteria; kingdom Bacillati; phylum Actinomycetota; species Actinomycetota bacterium. The sequence continues at coordinate 1,733 of JBAZZY010000040.1, forward strand.
ACATACGAGGACATCGTCAAGACCGTCCAGTACCTTGTGCGCCTCCACGCGGGCGAGGCCGACCACGCCGAGGACGACATTGACCACTTCGGCAACCGTCGTCTGCGCTCGGTGGGTGAGTTGATCCAGAATCAGGTCCGCATCGGCCTGTCTCGGATGGAGCGAGTAGTTCGCGAGCGGATGACTACGCAGGACGTCGAGGCGATCACTCCGCAGACGCTGATAAACATTCGTCCGGTGACCGCGGCTATCAAGGAGTTCTTCGGAACATCCCAGTTGTCGCAGTTCATGGACCAGACCAACTCCTTGTCGGTTTTGACGCACAAGCGTCGACTCTCAGCGCTGGGCCCCGGGGGCTTGTCTCGCGAACGTGCGGGATTTGAGGTCCGAGACGTGCACCCGTCGCACTACGGTCGGATGTGTCCCATTGAAACCCCGGAAGGCCCGAACATCGGACTCATCGGCAACTTGGCTACGTTCGCCAAGATCAACAAGTTCGGTTTCGTCGAGACCCCGTACCGCAAGGTCGAAAAGGGCGTTGTTTCGTCTCGGATCGACTACCTGACGGCCGACGAGGAAGACAAGTGCGTCATCGCTCAGGCGAATGCGCCGATCGATGCCAAGGGTCGCCTTTTGGAGGAGAAAGTGCTGTGCCGGCGGGCGGGGGGCGAGCTGATCACGGTCCCTGCCGCGGGAGTGGACTACATGGACGTGGCGCCGCACCAGATTGTTTCGGTGGCGACGGCGCTGATTCCGTTCCTGGAGCACGACGATGCGAACCGTGCGCTCATGGGCGCGAACATGCAGCGCCAGGCTGTTCCTCTGATTCATGCCGAGGCGCCGTTTGTCGGAACCGGCATCGAGTTTCGGGCGGCGGTAGATGCCGGTGACGTCATGATCAGCAGCGGTGCCGGCGTCGTTGACGAAGTGGATGCCACGCAGATCGTCGTCCGCGAGGATGACGGAACCAAGCGGACATACAAGCTCTACAAGTTCCGGCGCTCGAACCAAGACACGTGCATGAATCAGCAGCCGGTGGTCTCCGAGGGGGACAAGATCGTCGAGGGCCAGGTCTTGGCGGATGGGCCTTCGACGCAGTTCGGTGAGCTGGCCTTGGGTCGAAACCTGTTGGTCGCGTTCATGCCCTGGGAGGGGCATAACTATGAGGACGCGATCATCCTGTCGCAACGCATTGTCAAGGACGACGTGCTGACTTCGATTCATATCGAGGAGTACGAGGTCGACGCGCGCGACACGAAGCTCGGGCCCGAAGAGATCACTCGCGACATCCCGAATGTCGCAGACGAGGTGCTAAAGGACCTCGACGAAGAAGGGATCATTCGGGTCGGTGCGGAGGTTATGCCCGGCGACGTGCTTGTGGGCAAGGTGACTCCGAAGGGCGAGACGGAACTGACGCCCGAGGAGCGACTGCTCCGGGCGATCTTTGGCGAGAAGGCTCGCGAGGTGCGCGACACCTCGCTGAAGGTCCCCCACGGCGAGACCGGCATTGTGATCGGTGTCCGGAAGTTCTCGCGCGAAATGGGTGACGAGTTGATGCCGGGGGTCAATGAACTCGTGCGTGTCCACGTCGCTCAGAAGCGGAAGATCTCCGAGGGAGACAAGCTGGCGGGACGCCACGGCAACAAGGGCGTCATTGCAAAGATCCTGCCCGAAGAGGACATGCCGTTCCTCGAGGACGGGACACCGGTGGACATCATCTTGAATCCTCTGGGCGTACCGAGCCGCATGAACCTCGGACAGGTTCTCGAAACCCACCTAGGCTGGGCCGCCTCGCGCGGTTGGGCTTTCCCGGAGCAGCCTGCGTGGATGAAGGATGCATCCTGGGGCGAGACCGAGCGCGAGCGCGTTGGTCCGATCAACTTCGCGACACCTGTGTTCGACGGTGCTCGTGACTACGAGATCGAGGACCTGCTCGAGCACTCCCGTCCGAATCGGGACGGAGTCCGTCTGGTCGGCCGGGACGGCAAGGCCCGTTTGTTTGACGGTCGTGGTGGTGAGCCGTTCGAGAAACCCGTGACAGTCGGATACGTCTACATCTTGAAGTTGGCGCACTTGGTGGACGACAAGATCCACGCTCGTTCGACCGGCCCGTACTCGATGATCACGCAGCAGCCTCTGGGCGGGAAGGCGCAGTTCGGTGGCCAGCGGTTCGGAGAGATGGAGGTCTGGGCGCTGGAAGCGTACGGCGCGGCCTACGCCTTGCAGGAATTGCTCACGATCAAGTCCGACGATGTCATGGGGCGCGTCAAGGTTTACGAAGCAATCGTCAAGGGCGAGAACATCCCCGAGCCGGGTATTCCGGAGTCGTTCAAGGTGCTCATCAAGGAGATGCAGTCGCTGTGCCTGAACGTCGACGTGTTGTCGGCCGAGGGCAAAGAGATCGAGATGCGCGACTCCGACGACGACGTGTTCCGCGCGGCGGAAGAACTGGGCATTGACCTGTCGCGGCGCGAGCCGTCCAGCGTGGACGTGGAGGGATAACGAGTGCTCGACGTCACTTTTTTCGACGAGTTGCGGATCGGCCTGGCAACCGCGGATCAGATCCGCATGTGGTCCAACGGCGAAGTAAAGAAACCGGAGACCATCAACTACCGCACGCTGAAGCCTGAGAAGGACGGTCTTTTCTGCGAGCGCATCTTCGGTCCCGCGCGGGACTGGGAGTGCTACTGCGGCAAGTACAAGCGAGTTCGGTTCAAGGGCATCATCTGCGAGCGCTGCGGTGTCGAGGTGACGCGCTCGAAGGTTCGGCGTGAGCGCATGGGGCACATTGAACTCGCTGCCCCGGTGACTCACATCTGGTACTTCAAGGGCGTGCCTTCCCGCCTCGGGTATTTGCTGGATCTGGCCCCGAAGGACCTTGAGAAGGTCATTTACTTCGCTTCTTACATGATCACGCGTGTCGACGACGAACGCCGCCACAAAGATCTCCCGAAGTGGGAGAAGGAGATGGTGGAGGAAAAGAACGAGCTGATACTCGCGCGTGACCGTCGAGTGGAGGCCAAGCAGAAGGAACTCGAGAAGAAGCTTCGCGAACTCGAGAAGGAGGGTGCCAAGGCATCCGCGCTGAACTCGGAGCGCAACCGCTCTGAGCGCGAGATCAAGGAGCTTCACTCCCAGGCCGACCGACGCATTGCCCAGGTGGACGAGGTCTTCGACCTCTTCAAGGGACTGGTTGTCAAGCAACTCGTCCACGACGAGATGCTCTACCGCGACCTCAAGGACCGTTTCGGTGACTATTTCGCGGGAGCGATGGGTGCCGAGGCGATCAAGGACCTGCTGACTCAGATCGACGTCAAGGCCGAAGCCGAGGTCCTGCGCACCCAGATTCGTGATGGGAAGGGTCAGAAGAAGGCGCGCGCGATCAAGCGACTGAAGGTCGTGAACGCTTTTGTCACGTCGAAGAACTCCCCGAGCGGGATGGTGCTCGACGCGGTGCCGGTCATTCCGCCGGACCTCCGTCCGATGGTCCAGCTCGATGGCGGCCGGTTCGCCACGAGCGACCTGAACGATCTCTATCGTCGCGTCATCAACCGGAACAACCGGCTTAAGCGCCTGTTGGATCTGGGCGCGCCCGAGATCATCGTCAACAACGAGAAGCGGATGCTGCAGGAAGCGGTCGACGCGTTGTTCGACAACGGCCGCAGGGGGCGCCCGGTCACCGGTCCCGGCAACCGACCGCTGAAGTCGTTGAGCGACATGCTCAAGGGGAAGCAGGGCCGGTTCCGCCAGAACTTGCTTGGAAAGCGTGTTGACTATTCTGGCCGCTCGGTGATCGTGGTCGGCCCTGAGCTGAAACTTCACCAGTGCGGTCTGCCGAAGCAGATGGCCCTCGAGTTGTTCAAGCCGTTCGTCATGAAGCGTCTGGTGGATCTCGGGCATGCGCAGAACATCAAGAGCGCCAAGCGGATGGTGGAGCGCGCGCGGCCTGTCGTGTGGGATGTGCTCGAGGAGGCCATCCGAGAGCATCCGGTCATGCTGAACCGCGCGCCGACGCTGCACAGGCTGGGCATTCAGGCTTTCGAGCCGATTCTGGTCGAGGGCAAGGCCATTCAGATCCACCCCTTGGTGTGTACGGCATTCAACGCCGACTTCGACGGAGACCAGATGGCGGTCCATCTCCCGTTGTCGACGGAGGCTCAGGCCGAGGCGCGCGTGTTGATGCTGTCGTCGAACAACATCTTGTCCCCGGCGCACGGACGCCCGATCGCCGTCCCGACCCAGGACATGGTCTTGGGGATCTACTACCTGACCTACGAACAGGAAGGTCTGGTGGGGGAGGGCAAGATCTTCGGATCCGCCGCCGAGGCGGTAATGGCGATGGAGTTCAAGGAGATCCATCTCCAGTCGAAGATCAAGGTTCGCTTGGAGGGCAAGAACGTTCCGTGGGCAACTGAGATCGACGAAGACGGGGTAGAGGTTCGTCGTCCGTTCGAGACGACGGTTGGACGGGTCATCTTCAACGAGGCATTGCCCGCCGGTTACCCCTTCGTCAACCAAGTCGTGCACAAGCGTGAGATCGTTGAGATCGTCAACGACTGCGTGGAGGAGTACGACAAGGTCACCGTGGGTCAGATCCTTGACCGGTTCAAGGAGCTTGGCTTCCACTACGCGACGCGCGCGGGCGTCACGATCGCGGTGTGCGACGTCATGACCCCACCGGACAAGACCGAGATTCTCTCGACCTACGAGAAGCAAGCCGACCGCATCGAGGACTTGCACCGCAAGGGTGTCATCACCGAGGACGAGCGTCGGCAGGAACTCGTTGAGATCTGGACGAAGGCGACCGCCGCGGTAACCGAGGCGATGGAGCGGACGTTTACGCCGCTCAACCCGATCAGCATGATGGCCACCTCGGGTGCCCGAGGGAACTTGATGCAGATCAAGCAGATCGCTGCCATGCGTGGTCTGGTTGCGAACCCAAAGGGAGACATCATCCCTCGACCGATTCGCTCGAACTTCCGCGAGGGGTTGTCGGTTCTCGAGTACTTCATCTCGACGCACGGTGCCCGAAAGGGTTTGGCCGACACGGCGCTCCGCACGGCGGACTCCGGTTACCTCACGCGCCGTCTGGTGGACGTTGCTCAGGATGTCATCGTTCGCGAACAGGACTGCGGAACCGAGCGCGGGCGACCGATTGTCGTGACAGTCACCGACGCCAGGTCCGGCGAGAAGGTTCCGGCTCAGCACCTCGACAGCAAACTGTTCGGGCGGGTGCTCGCGGAAGATGTGTGGGCAAAGGACCCTCGACGCAAGGTCTTGTCGGCCGGGACCGAGGTCGGAGACCAGGAGAAGGGCGATCTCCTCGACGCCGGAATCGAGAAGGTGCTGGCTCGTTCCGTGCTCACCTGTGACTCGCGCGTCGGCGTCTGCGCCGCGTGCTATGGACGGAACCTGGCGACAGGGCGACAGGTTGAAATCGGGGAGGCGGTCGGCATTATCGCCGCGCAGTCGATCGGCGAGCCGGGAACGCAGCTCACGATGCGTACTTTCCACACCGGCGGTGTGGCGGGTGAAGACATCACGAACGGTTTGCCCCGAGTCGTCGAGTTGTTCGAGGCCCGGAAGCCGAAGGGAATGGCGCAGATCTCCGAGTTGACCGGTACGGTCGAGATCATCGAGGGAGATAAGTCCCGCGAGATCAAGGTCACGTCCGACGACGGCAAGGACGAAGTTGTTTACAAGGTTGCCCGCCGCGCGCGCCTTCGGATCGAGAACGGCGGCAATGTCAAGGTCGGCGACCAGTTGACGGAAGGTTCGGTGGATCCGCATGAGATCCTGCGAATCCTCGGCCCGCAGGCGGTTCAGTCCCACTTGGTGGGAGAGATCCAGCAGGTCTATCAGTCTCAGGGCGTGCCGATCCATGACAAGCACGTCGAGTTGATCGTCCGTCAGATGCTGCGCCGGGTGAACGTGGTTGAACCTGGAGACGCGGAATTGCTCCCCGGCCAGTTCGTCGAGCGCAGGAGCTTCGAGGATGTCAACCGGAAGGTCGTCGAAGAAGGCGGGGATCCCGCGAGCGCGCGGCCCGTACTGATGGGAATCACGAAGGCGTCGCTGGCGACCGATTCATGGCTCTCGGCGGCGTCCTTCCAGGAGACGACGCGCGTCTTGACCGACGCGGCCATTTCGGGACGCAGTGATTCCTTGCTCGGCCTGAAGGAGAACGTGATCATCGGCAAGCTGATTCCGGCAGGGACGGGCATGAGCAGGTACCGCACGATCCGCGTCTTCCCGACGGAGATGCCCGAGCGGCTCTACGCGGTAGTGGACGATGAGAGCCCGCTGCTGGACGCTCCAATGCGTCCGGTCGACATCCCGTTGCCTCCGCAGTTCGCAGATGCTCTCGAGATCGTTGAGGCGGAGACCCCTGTTATCGCAGACGAGGCGCCGGAACCGACCGTCGAGGAGCCGATGGCTCCGGGAACCGGCACTGAGGGCGAGTAGGACTATTGCGTTGTCAAAGGCGATCGGGCGCCTCCCGGTCGCCTTTGACCCGTCTTTGGACTATCCGACTTGTCTCGCTGTTCCCATGGCAGTGAGTGCCAGGTATTCACGTGCCGGGTTGAGTCCTCGACTCCGGGGTTTCGTTGAGGGAGGCGAGGCGGTCGTCTCGCTCGCAGAGAGGCCTCGTACCTGCGCGTTGACACGCTTGGAGGGGACTAGTAGCCTTGCTCCTCGCGCGTCGATCCGGGCGAGTGCTCGTGCTCGCGGACGAAATACCTTGAATCCGCTCCCGACTCACCGCGCCTGAGACGGCCCGAATCTGGGCTCTGAGAGGAACCAACCGAATGCCGACGATTCAACAACTGGTGCGTCATGGCCGCAAGACAAAGCGGACCAAGACGAAGACGCCCGCGCTCAAGGGTTCTCCCCAGCGCCGCGGCGTCTGCACCCGCGTCTTCACGATGACCCCGAAGAAGCCCAACTCGGCGCTGCGCAAGGTTGCGCGCGTGCGCCTGACCTCCGGAGCCGAAGTGAACGCGTACATCCCCGGCGTCGGCCACAACTTGCAGGAGCACTCGATCGTCCTGGTGCGCGGAGGCCGCGTGAAGGACCTTCCGGGTGTCCGCTACAAGGTCGTTCGCGCCGCGCTGGACGCCGCAGGTGTCCGCGACCGCAAGCAGGGTCGCTCGAAGTACGGGGCAAAAAGGTCGGCCTAGGAGCATTGAGACGGCTCTGAGCGCACGCTCGGGGCCGCTTGTGCTGAGAGGGAAAAGAAGCAGGTATGTCGAGAAAGGGACCGATCCAGAAGCGGGAGGTCGTTGCCGACCCCGTGTTCGGCAGCGTGCTCGTGACTCAGCTCGTCAATAAGATCCTTGAGCGGGGCAAGCGCGGAACGGCGGAGCGCATCGTCTACGAAGCCCTGGAGCGCGTCAAAGAACGCACGGGGAACGACCAGGTTACCGGGCTGAAGAAGGCAATCGACAACATCCGGCCGCAGCTCGAGGTGCGCTCGCGGCGGGTTGGAGGGGCGACATATCAGGTCCCAGTCGAAGTGCCGAACCGGCGCGCGACAACCCTGGCTCTGCGCTGGCTGGTCCAGAACTCGCGGTCTCGCAAAGAGAAGTCGATGTCGGACCGCCTGGCAGCCGAGTTGACCGACGCGGTGAATCAGACCGGCGCTTCGGTTAAGCGGAAAGAAGACCTGCACAAGATGGCCGAGTCGAACAAGGCGTTTGCGCACTACCGTTGGTAGCTGCGGATTCTGAGGGCTTAGATGGCAGTCGAAGCGAGTAGGCAGTCGGGTAAGGAGAAGGATCTCGCGATTCGCGAGTATCCCCTTGCTCGCACGCGCAACATCGGGATCATGGCCCATATCGACGCCGGCAAGACGACGACGACCGAGCGGATCCTGTACTACACCGGCCGCACGTACAAGGTCGGCGAGGTGCATGAGGGCACTGCGGTCATGGACTGGATGGTCCAGGAGCAGGAGCGCGGGATCACCATCACGTCGGCGGCGACGACCTGCGCGTGGCGCGATCACTGGATCAACATCATCGACACGCCCGGCCACGTGGACTTTACGGTCGAGGTCGAACGGAGTCTGCGGGTCCTCGACGGCGCCGTTGCGGTCTTCGACGCAGTCGCCGGTGTGGAGCCTCAGACTGAGACCGTTTGGCGTCAGGCCGACCGGTATCAGGTGCCGCGGATCTGCTTCGTTAACAAGATGGACAGGACCGGCGCGGACTTCTTCCGGACGGTAGAGATGATCCGCGATCGCCTGGATTCCCACCCTCTCCCGATTCAGATTCCTTGGGGGAGCGAGGAGAACTTCCGAGGCGTGATCGATCTGATCACGTCGACGGCGTTGGTGTGGCTCGATGAAGGACGCGGCGAGGAGTGGGAAGAGCAGCCGATTCCCCAGGAGCTGGCCGAACAAGTCAAGCACTGGCGCCATGAGCTGTTCGAGGGTCTGGCCGACTACGACGAGCACGTCATGGAGGCCTACGTTGGCGGTGCGGAGCCGACCCCGGATCAGATCCGGTCGGCCGTGCGCGCGGCGACTTTGAGCGGGAAGGCCACTCCGGTCATTTGCGGAACGGCATTCAAGAACAAAGGTGTCCAGCCTCTGCTCGACGCGATTGTGGACTACCTACCCTCTCCGCAGGACGTGCCGGCAGTCGCGGGCACGACTCCGAAGGGTGAGGCGGATTCGCGCGACGCCGACGATTCGGCGCCGTTCGGCGCCCTGGCATTCAAGATCGCGGCGGATCCCTACGTCGGGAAGCTCACCTATTTCCGGGTTTACTCCGGGACGCTGCGGGCCGGCCAGAACGTGCTCAACGCGACGAAGGACCGCAAGGAACGCGTCGGTCGGATTCTGCAGATGCACGCGAACCACCGCGAGGACAGGGGCGCGGCGTTCACCGGAGACATCGTTGCGGCCGTAGGCCTGAAGCACACCACCACGGGCGATACGCTCTGCGATCCCGCACACCCGATTGTGCTGGAGTCGATGACGTTCCCCGCGCCGGTGATCTCTGTTGCGATCGAGCCCAAAACGAAGGCCGACCAGGAACGGTTGTCGAAGGCGCTGAGTTCGTTGGCCGAAGAGGACCCGACGTTCCAAGTCCGTTTCGAAGAAGAGACTGCGCAAACCGTGATTTGGGGCATGGGCGAGCTGCACTTGGATGTGCTGGTCGACCGCTTGCAGCGAGAGTTCAAGGTCGGCGCGAACGTGGGTAAGCCGCAGGTGGCTTACCGCGAGACGGTCAGCGTTCCGGTCGAGGGCGTCGAGATCCGATTCGTGCGCCAAACCGGTGGGCGCGGGCAATTCGCCGTGGTCGAGTTGAACGTCGAGCCGACGGGCCCCGGAGGCGGGTTCGAGTTCGTCTCCAAGCTAAAGGGCGGCGTCATTCCGCACGAGTACATCCCGGCGATCGACGAGGGCGTCCAGGAGGCCATGGAGTCCGGCGTGCTTGCCGGATACCCGATGGTAGATATTCGAGTGACGCTCGTTGACGGGCAGTATCACGACGTCGACTCCTCCGAAATGGCCTTCCGGATCGCAGGGTCGATGGCATTCAAGGAGGCCGCGCGCAAGGCGCGCCCGGTTCTCCTGGAGCCGACGATGGCGGTTGAGGTGGTCACGCCTGAGGCGTCTATGGGCGATGTGATCGGTGACCTCACAGCGCGTCGCGGGAAGATCGACCGCATGGAACCTCGCGGAACGATGCAGGTGATCAGTGCGCGGGTCCCGCTGGCGGGGATGTTTGGGTATGCGACGGATGTTCGCTCCAAGACGCAGGGGCGCGCGACGTACACGATGCAGTTCCATTCGTACGAGCAGGTGCCGGAGTCCATCGCGAAGGAAATCGTCGCGAAGGTGCGAGGCGAGTAGGGAAGTCGGGTCGGGCCCCGACGCACGGGCCCTCCAAGGGGAGGCAGGCAATGGGAAAGAAGAAGTTCGAGCGGACCAAGCCGCACGTAAACATCGGCACCGTAGGTCACATCGACCACGGCAAGACGACGCTGACCGCGGCGATCACGAAGGTATTGGCCAAGCGCGGCTACGCCGACTTCACGCCGTTCGACCAGATCGACAAGGCGCCGGAAGAGCGTGAGCGCGGGATCACGATTTCGATCGCGCACGTCGAGTACCAGACCGATTCTCGCCACTACGCGCACGTCGACTGTCCGGGCCACGCCGACTACATCAAGAACATGATCACCGGCGCCGCGCAGATGGACGGGGCGATCCTCGTTGTGTCGGCTGCCGATGGCCCGATGCCTCAGACTCACGAGCACGTGTTGCTTGCACGGCAGGTCGGTGTGCCTTACATCGTCGTCGCCATGAACAAGGTCGACATGGTGGACGACCCCGAACTGCTTGACCTCGTCGAACTTGAGGTGCGCGAACTGCTGAGCAAGTATGAGTTCCCCGGCGACGATCTCCCGGTCGTTCGCTTGTCGGCACTCAAGGCGCTTGAGGGTGACGAGGAGGCCGAGAAGGGCATCCTCGAACTGATGGATGCATGCGACAACGCCATCCCGCAGCCGGCCCGTGATGTAGACAAGCCTTTCTTGATGTCGATTGAGGATGTCTTCTCGATCACCGGCCGCGGCACTGTGGTGACCGGTCGAGTGGAGCGAGGAATCCTCAAGAAGATGGAGGAAGTCGAGATCGTCGGTCTGACGGAGAAGCCGATCAAGACGACGGCGACCGACCTCGAGATGTTCCGCAAGCTTCTCGACGAAGTTCAGGCCGGTGACAACGTGGGAGTGCTGCTGCGCGGAGTGGATAAGGAATCCGTGCAGCGCGGCCAGGTCCTCGCGAAGCCCGGATCGATTACGCCTCACACGAACTTCGAGGCGCAGGTCTACGTGCTTTCCAAGGAGGAAGGCGGGCGTCACACGCCCTTCTTCAACAACTACCGACCGCAGTTCTACTTCCGGACGACCGACGTTACGGGCGCGATCAAGATGCCCGACGGCGTCGAGATGGTCATGCCGGGAGACAACACGACGATGACGGTCGATCTCATCGCTCCGATCGCGATGGAAGAAGGCCTCCGCTTCGCGATTCGCGAGGGCGGACGTACGGTTGGTGCCGGGCGAGTCACGAAGATCCTCAAGTAGACAGGCGAGCTAAAGTGGCGCAGCAGAAGATACGGATCAGGCTCAAAGCCTACGATCACGAAATCATCGATCAGTCCGCAAAGGTCATTGTGGACCGGGCAACGCGCTCGGGTTCGAAAGTGGCCGGCCCGGTGCCCTTGCCGACCGAGCGGAGCATCTACTGCGTCATCCGCTCGCCGCACAAGGACAAGGACTCTCGAGAGCACTTCGAGATGCGCACGCACAAGCGGCTCATCGACATCCTGGATCCGACGCCCAAGACGGTAGACGAGCTGATGCGGCTCGACCTTCCGGCAGGCGTCGACATCGAGATCAAACTGTAGGGGCAGGACATGGCCAACGTGAAAGCGATCCTCGGACGGAAGCTGGGCATGACCCAGATCTTCGACGACGAGGGCCGGGCCGTCCCTGTGACGGTTGTGGAAGCGGGACCCTGCGTGGTCACGATGGTTCGTACGCCGGAGCGGGACGGCTATGCGGCCGTTCAACTCGGGTTCGGCGAGATCAAGGAATCAAAGCTTACGAAGCCGCTGAAGGGACAGTTCGCGAAGAATGGTGCGTCACCGAAGCGCCACCTCGTGGAAGTCCGCACCGACGATGCGGGGTCGTACGCCGTGGGCTCCTCGATCACGGTCGAGACATTTTCGCCCGGTGACCACATCGATGTGGTCGGCGTGTCCAAGGGCAAGGGGTTTGCCGGCGTAATGAAGCGGCATAACTTCCGTGGCAAGCCGGACTCGCACGGGACGGACCGCAAGCACCGTTCCACCGGATCGATCGGCGCCGGAACGACGCCGGGACGCGTGTTCAAGGGGATGCGCGGTCCGGGTCATATGGGCCACGAGCGGGTAACGATCATGAATCTGCGTGTTGTCGAGTCGGATTCCGAGCGGAACCTGCTTCTGGTCAAGGGCGCGATACCCGGTCCTAACGGGGGACTCGTGATGATCCGCAACGCGGTGAAGAAGGCGGAGAAGCAATGAGCAGTGTGGAGGTTCGCTCGCAGTCGGGCGATGTGGTCGGCGAGGTCACCCTGGAGCCTGCGTGGTTTGGCGCACAGGTGAACGTGCCGGTCATGCACCAGGTCGTGGTGGCGCAGATGGCCGCCCGTCGCGCGGGTACGCACGAAACTAAGACTCGCGCAGACGTATCCGGTGGAGGCAGGAAGCCCTTCCGCCAGAAGGGAACCGGGCGCGCGCGCCAGGGGTCGACGCGTGCTCCCCACTGGGTCGGCGGCGGCGTGGTGTTTGGGCCTCACACGCGGGACCACTCCGTGAAGGTTCCGCGCAAGATGCGCGCGGCTGCTCTTCGTGGGGCACTCAGTGATCGCGCATCCGAAGGTCGGGTTGCGGTGATTGATTCCTTGGCGTTCGATGTGCCCAAGACCAAGGAGGCCGCGGCCGCTCTCTCGGCGGCGGGTGCGATCTCTGGTCGAGTGTTGCTGGTACTCGCCGAGCCGGACGACGCGGTGTGGCGTTCGTTCCGCAATCTGCCGCGTGTGCATGTGATCACCGCCGACCAACTCAACACCTATGACGTTCTGGCGCGCGATTGGATCGTCTTTACGAAGGGCGCGCTCGAACTGCTCAACGCAAGAGGAACGGCGGGCGTTGTGACCGCCGAGGGTGGTGAAGCCTGATGAAGGACCCCCGAGACGTAATCCTCGCGCCGGTGGTGTCCGAGAAGAGTTACGCGTCGCTCGACCACGGCGTGTACACCTTCCTCGTGCATCCCCGGGCATCGAAGACCGAAATCAAAGACGCAGTGCAGCGCATCTTTGATGTGAGAGTCGTACGCGTGAACACGCTGTGGCGCCAAGGCAAGAAGAAGCGCACGCGCGCCACGGTGGGCACGCGTAACTCACAGAAGCGGGCCATTGTCACCCTCGCCGAGGGCGATTCGATCACAATCTTTAACCCGAAGTAGGACGACATGGGGATTAGACGCTACAAACCGACGACGCCGGGCCGTAGAGGGGCCAGCGGTTCCGACTACTCCGAGGTCACTCGGAGTACCCCCGAGAAGGGGTTGACGAAGCCGCTGAAGTCCAGCGGAGGTCGCAATGCGCACGGACGAACGACCGCGCGCTTCCGCGGTGGCGGAAACAAGCGCCGTTATCGCGTGATCGACTTCCGTCGCGAGAAGGACGGGATCCCGGCGAAGGTCTTCTCGATCGAGTACGACCCGAACCGCAACGCGCGCATTGCGCTGCTGCACTACCGGGACGGCGAGAAGCGCTACATCATCGCTCCGGACAAGCTCAAGGTCGGCGACCCCGTCGAATCCGGCGAGGGAGCCGACATCAAGGCGGGCAATGCGCTGCCGCTGCGCAATATCCCCGTCGGCACGATCGTGCACAGCGTGGAGTTGCGGCCCGGCGGCGGTGCAAAGATCGCGCGGTCGGCTGGGACAAGCGTGCAATTGCTGTCCAAGGAGGGCAAGCACGCTCACCTGCGCATGCCGTCGGGTGAGGTGCGCCTCGTCGAGTCCGCGTGTCGCGCGACCGTCGGCGTCGTCGGGAATGCAGAATGGGAACTGATCAACTGGGGCAAGGCTGGGCGCACCCGCTACAAGGGCAGGCGCCCGCACGTTCGCGGTGTCGCGATGAACCCCGTCGATCACCCGCTGGGTGGCGGCGAGGGCAAGACCTCGGGTGGACGGCATCCGGTCACTCCGTGGGGCAAGCCCGAGGGTCGCACTCGCAAGCGCAAGCCGTCGGACCGGCTGATCCAGCGGCGTCGCAAGACGAAGAAGAAGGGTTAGCAGATGGGCCGGAGTCTGAAGAAGGGACCGTTCGTCGACGACCACCTCGCGAAGAAGGTGGACGCCGCTCGGCGCAAGGGTGATCGCCGCGTGATCAAGACATGGTCGCGTCGATCCACAATCACCCCGGACATGGTAAGTCTCACGATCGCGGTACACGACGGACGCAAGCACGTCCCCGTGTTCGTCTCGGAATCCATGGTGGGCCACAAGCTGGGCGAGTTTGCCGTGACACGGACGTTCCGTGGTCACGCCGGCAGCCGCTCAGAGAAGTCGACATCGGTGAAGTAGCGATGGCCAACCGGACGAAGAAGGAAGCGCGCGCCAGCGTGAAGTACGTGCGCATCGCGCCGAACAAGGTCAGGATCGTGCTGAATCAGGTCCGAGGGTTGCCCGTCGAGCAGGCACAGCGCGTGCTCCAGTTCTCCAGGAAGTCGGCGGCGGTCGACATCCGGAAGGTGCTCGATGCCGCCGTTGCGAACGCGGAGACGGTACTCAACGCCCATCCAGAAACCCTGGTTCTGGCGCGGTGCTGGGCCGATGAAGGGCCGATGCTCAAGCGTTTCCAGCCGCGCGCGCAGGGCCGCGCCTATCGGATTCGCAAGCGGACGTCGCACATCACGCTCTGCGTTGAGTCGAGGGAGGCCTAAGCGTGGGTCAGAAGATTAATCCTTACGGGTTCCGGCTTGGTATCAACCGGAACTTCGACTGGCGTTCGCGATGGTTCGCCGACAAGATGTATCAGACTTGGCTGCAAGAGGATCTGCGCGTCCGCGCATATGTCGAGCGCACCTTGGCTCACGCGGGCATTTCTCATGTGGACATTGAGCGCAAGGGCGACCGGCTTCAGGTGGACATTTTCACCGCGCGCCCGGGCATCGTGATCGGTCGCCGCGGCGCTGAAGTGGATCGTATCCGCGACGACGTCAAGAAGATCACGTCGAAGGACAACATCCAACTCAACGTGTTCGAAGTGAAGCAGCCGGAGATCGAGGCTCCGCTGGTCGCCCAGGGCATCGCCGAGCAACTCGCCGGTCGCGTGGCGTTTCGTCGGGCAATGCGGCGTGCGGTACAGACCGCCATGCGTGCGGGGGCGAAGGGGATCCGAGTTCAGGTTTCCGGCCGTCTGGGCGGCGCGGAGATGAGCCGGACCGAGTGGTATCGCGAGGGACGAGTTCCGCTGCACACGCTGCGTGCGGACATCGATTACGGGTTCCGTGAAGCTCGTACGCAGTTCGGCCGCATCGGCGTGAAGGTGTGGATCTACCACGGCGATGTGATGCCGACGCGTGAAGAGAGTGAAGCCGAGGCGTCGAAGGCGCGAGCGCGCGCGGTCGCCGGCGGCGAGGTTCTGACGACTGCGGCACCGCCGCGTGATCGGCGTGGACCCGGCGGTCCCGGCCGAGGCGCTCCCGGTCGCGGCGGTCGTGGTGCCGGTGCAGGTCGCGGTGGTCCGGGTGCGGGTGCTCCTCGTGGTGCCGGTGCAGGTCGCGGTGGTCCGGGTGCGGGTGCTCCTCGCGGTGCCGGTGCTCCTCGTGGTGCCGG